>DASSHL010000459.1:0-4423 GCA_035692845.1 Gemmatimonadales bacterium | reverse complement strand
ACGGCGGGGCTCTACCGGATCATGCCGGAGTGGCACAAGGTGGGCGTGGGCTTTTTCCCCGAGGATGACCGCTCGGAATTCTACGTGAAGGTGGAGACGCCTCCCGGCTCCAACCTCGAGTACACCCGCCTCAAGGCCGCCGAGGCAGCCCGGCTGATCTCGGCGCATCCAGAAGTGCGATACACCTACACCACGCTGGGCGGGCAGGGATCGGGCGCGGTGGATGTGGGACAGATCTACGTGCGGCTCACGCCCAAGGGTGACCGGGACCTGAGCGCCGAAGAGTTTGCCTCGGTGGTGCGCAGCGAGATCACCCGGCTCACCGGCGGCACCATGGCGGTGTTCACCAGCGGCTTCGGCGGTGGCCGAAAGCAGCTTGCCCTGCAGATCACCGGTCCCGACATCGCGTCGATCAACAAGGTGGCCGACTCGGCGCTGGCGATCGTGAAGGCGACACCGAATGCGGTGGACGCCGCGCTGTCGAGCAAGGGGCAGAAGCCCGAGATCAACGTGGAGCTCAATCGTGGGCTGGCGGGTGCGCTGGGTGTCACGGTGGGGCAGATAGCGCAGTCGCTCCGGCCGGCATTCGCCGGCATCGATGCCGGTGACTGGGTGGACCCGAGCGGCGAGACCCGGGACGTGGAAGTGCGCTTCAGCCCCGAGTCGCGCCAGCGGGCGGCCGACCTGAGACAGGTGCCGCTCATCGTGCCCGGCATGGACGGCGCACCGGTCACCATTCCCCTGGGCCAGGTGGCCACGATCGAGCCGGCCATCGGGCCGGCGGTCATCAACCATCTCGATCGTGAGCTGGTGGTGAACGTGGAGTGGAATGTCTCCGGCCGCTCCACCAACGAGGTGATGACCGACGTGCTGGCCAGGGTGAACCAGATCCAGCTGCCGGCGGGCGTAGCCGTCATGGTGGGTGGCGACCAGGAACAGCAGAACGAGGTGTTCGGCAGCATCTTCTTCGCGCTGGGCACGGCACTCCTGCTCATGTACCTGATCCTGGTGGTGCAGTTCGGGTCGTTCCTGGCGCCGCTCGCCATTCTCATGTCACTGCCGCTCTCGCTCATCGGCGTGATGCTGGCGCTGGCGTTCAGCGGGATGACCATCAACATCATGAGCCTGATCGGCGTGATCCTGCTCTCGGGCATCGTGGCGAAGAACGCGATCCTGCTCATTGATTTTGCCAAGTGGTCGCGCGAGCGGGACGGCGTGCCGCTGCGCGAGGCGCTGATCGAGGCCGGGGCCATCCGGCTCCGCCCCATTCTCATGACCACCTTCGCGCTGATCGCTGGCATGATTCCGGTGGCGCTGGGTGTCGGGGAAGGGGCCCAGTTCCGCGCGCCGCTCGGCATCGCCGTGATCGGCGGTGTTGTCACCTCCACGCTGCTCACCCTGCTGGTGATCCCGACGGTGTATGAGATCCTGGAGGGGTGGAAGGAAGGGCTGGCGAGGATGCTGGGGAAGGCGGACAGGCGGACAGATGGACAGATGGACAGTCGTGAGGATGCGCTGCTGGCGGATTAGGCAGGGCAGGATGGGTGTGATGGCGTCGTGGCGTGTCATTGCGAGCGCGTATGGGAGGGGCAAAGGCTAGCCTTTGCCCCTCCCATACGCGCGAAGCAACCTTGCAGCCCGAAAGCGATCTCCTGGCCGATGGCGGCCCGCTCACAACTCTCCGCTCAGGTCCCGCCACTCCGGGTTCATGTGCTCGATAAGTCGGATCTTCCTGGCGCGAGACCCGGCCTTGATCTGCTTTTCACGAGCGATAGCAGCAGTGATGTCAGCGTGCCATTCGTACCAGACCAGCGTATCCAGCGAATAGCGGCGTGAGAAAGCGCCGCCCTGGCCGCTCCGATGCTCGGCAACGCGGCGGCGCAGATCGTTCGTGACGCCGGTGTAGAGCACTCGACGCTGGCGCGAGGTCAAGATGTAGACGGCGTAGGGCGTATCGCGCATGGGCCATGATGGCATCGGGGCCACTTGCGGGACTCAACGGGCATCGGGGGCGGGAGATTGCGGTCGGGCTGCAAGGTTGCTTCGCATCCCTTCGGGATGCTCGCAATGACAACGTCGGGCCACATCCGAGCTACCTGCCCATCCCGCCCATCTTGCCCATCCGGCCCATCTTGCCCATCCCGCCCCTTCCCGTCCTCCCGTCCTCCCGCCTTCCCGTCTACCTTCCCCCCAATGCCCACACCCACCTACGACGTCATCATCATCGGCAGCGGGTTTGGCGGGACGTTTGCCGCCGCGGGGCTCGTGGACCGCGGGCTCCGGGTCCTGATGCTGGAGCGCGGGCGCCGGGTGACACGGGGGCCGGAGAACTGGGAACCCAGCGCCGCGGCACAGCTCTCCGAGCACTACTCCGAAGCGACACCCTACCACGTCACCGACGACCACGGCACCGGCACCACCGGCGGCTTCTTCTGCCTCGGCGGGCCGTCGGTGTTCTATGGCGGCGTGTCACTGCGGTATCGCGAGCGGGACTTCGAGCCGCACGCCGACGTGACCGGTGATTCCGGTGCGCAGTGGCCGTTCGGCTACGGCGAGCTGGAGCCATGGTACAGCCGAGCGGAGCAGATGATCGGCGTGGCGGGGCGAGCGGGGGAGGATCCCACCGAGCCACCGCGGGGCGCCGGCTACACCGCGCCTCCTCGTCCGCTCGCGCCCATTTCGGAACGCCTGGCGCGTGCGGCGTCAGGGCTCGGATATCATCCCTTCCGGCTTCCGCTCGCCATCAACTTCGGAACCGATGGCCGAAATCCGTGCATCGAGTGCGCTACCTGCGACGGCTTTCCCTGCGCCATCGAGGCGAAGAATGATCTGGCCACTTCGGTCCTCCCGTCGCTGGTTGGCAAAGGGCTGGAGGTGCGGACGGGCGTCGCGGCAATAGAGCTGACGCGGGATGCGGGACGCGTGACGCGAGTTGTGGTTACTGATGCAGCGAGCGGTGCGCGTGAGACACTCAGCGCTCGCCACTTCGTTCTCGCCGCAGGCGCCATTGCCACGCCCCATCTCCTGCTCGCCTCCGGCATCGATGAAGTGAGTCCTGCGCGCGATGCGGTGGGTGGCTACCTCATGCGCCACTGCAATCGCATCATCTTCGGGCTCTTCCTCAAGCGGCCCGATCCCGATGGCCGCCATCACAAGCAGATCGGCATTCACGATCTCTACCATCAGGCGGGCGGGCTGCAGCAGCTGGTGACGCCGCCGGTTTCGCTGGTGCGGGCGCAGATCCCGAAAATCATCGGGCCGGTCGCCGCGCGCCTGGTGCCGCACATCACCGGCTTCCTCGCCATCGCCGAGGACCAGCCCCAGCGGGACAATCGCATGACGCTCGACCGCGCTCGACGCGACGCGCTCGGCATGCCGGTCGCCACCATCACGCATCACTACAGCGAGCGCGACGAGCGCGCCGTGGCGACACTCGCGAGTGCGGGGAAGCGGATCCTTCGCTCCGCGGGCGCCGTCGCCTTCTACCGGCACCGGATCTGGACCTTCTCCCATGCCATCGGTACCGTGCGCATGGGCGACGACCCGCGTCGCGCGCCGCTCGATGCGCGGGGCCGCTATCGCGGGCTCTCCAACCTCACCATCACCGACGCGAGCGCGCTCCCCACGTCCGCCAGCGTCAATCCCAGCCTCACCATCGCAGCCACTGCCTACCGTGCCGGCACCTTGCTGGCCGGCGAGCTCAGCCAAACCCGTCACAGCGCCGACATCTCCATCGCATGAACGACACCCCACGCACGGTGCCGGGCGACCGTCCCATCCGGCTGGTCTTTCTTGGTGCCGGCAACATCGCGCGCCGGCACGCGCGCCTGCTCGCAAGCCGTCGCGACGAGGTCCGCTGCTATTTCGCGAGCCGGGATGCGGCGCGGGCGGCACTCTTCCAGCGCGAGCTGGGTGGCGTCGGCGCCTTCGGGAGCTACGACGCGGCACTGGCCGACCCGGCGATCGATGTCGCCATGGTCACGACGCCCACCAGCCAGCACCTGGAGCTCGCGCTCAAGGCGCTGGCCGCGGGCAAGCACGTGATCGTGGAGAAGCCGCCGTTCATGAAGAGCAGCGACTTCGACGCCATCGAGGCGGCGCAGGCCGAGCATGGCGGCCGGGTGTTCGTGGCGGAGAACTATTACTATCGCCCGCTGGTGCGCACGCTCCGGAAGCTGATCAGCGAGGGCGCGATCGGCGACGTGCGCTATCTCATCGTCAAGGCGCTGAAGGAGCAGGCCACCAGCGGCTGGCGCGATGACGAGTCGGTGGCGGGCGGCGGTGCGCTGTTCGAGGGCGGCATCCACTGGGTCAACTTCATGGCGGGCATCGGGCTGCATGCGCAGGAGGCGCGCGGCTTCCGTCCCGGCAGGAAGCACGACGGCCCCGAGCGCAGCATGCTGGTGGTGTTCCGGTACGCCGA
>DASSHL010000458.1:0-5172 GCA_035692845.1 Gemmatimonadales bacterium | reverse complement strand
TGGCTCGCCTGGCGCCCCAGGCGCGTGATCAGGCGAATTACGGCGGGAGAGAAGCTGACCGGCGCACCGGCTGAGCTCGAGGGCATGGTGCAGCATGCAGCCTCGGGCGTGAGCGCCTTCCTCTGCACCGGCACCACCTGTGCGCCTCCGGCGCGTACCCTTGCCGAGTGGGAAGCGACGCTACGGCGCTGACTTGCGGCCGGCGGCGTCGGTCACACCGAAGACGTTCTCGTCCAGCCAGCGGGCCAGCTGCATGTCACGCTCGTCGTCTGGTTGCGCGGGAACTTCCGGCATGACTTCCCAGCGCTTGCCGGCCGACATCAGGTACCACGTGGGTGGCACCGCTGCCCGGGCCTGGCCAGCGTTGGCCGGCACTCCATCGTACGCGACAAAATGGAAGGCGCGCCCGCGATGGCTGAAATGGTGCTGCTGAACTGCCAGGCGGCTCATGAGATACCTCAGGCGTGCGGCAGCGACAGGTGCGACGATGCCGGTGGGCGGAAGCGGACGAACAACCCGCCGAATGCGGATGCCTTAATCTAGCCTCATCGACGGCCAGAGGGTCCGCGCCCGGCCTTGCCGCCAGAATTTCCGCCCCGTGACCGCTTCCTGCGCCGGCTGCTGCCTGAGGCGGGACCCCCTGAACGGGGAGCGGCCGCTCGCGCCTTTGCGGCCGCCTCTGCGTCGGCCTTGCGCTCCGCCTTGGCGGCGGAACGTGCGCGGTCGTCCGCTTTCTTTGCCCGGATGGCCTTGATCCGCTCGCCAAGCGGAATCTCGAGCACCGCACCGGTCTTGGCAGCGTAATCGAAATCGGGCACCGTAATCCTGGGCAGTCGCTTGCCCAGCACCCGCTCGATGCTCCGCAGCACCGATTCCTCGTCAGGCGCCACGAAGGTGAAGGCATCTCCCACGGCCTCCGCCCGCGCGGTCCGCCCGACCCGGTGGATATAGTCTTCCGGCATCTTGGGCACGTCGAAGTTCACCACGTGGCCCAGGGCTTCTATGTCGATCCCGCGCGCGGCGATGTCGGTGGCCACCAGTACCCGGTACTGCCCACTCTTGAATCCCGCCAGCGCCTGGGTGCGCTGCGGCTGGGAACGATTTCCGTGGATCCGCTCGGCCGCGATGCCGTGCTGCACCAGGAATTTCGTCAACCGGTCGGCGCGGTGCTTGGTGCGGGTGAACACCAGCGCCTCCTTCATTTCATTCCGCTGCAGCAGCGTCAGGAACAGCGCCGACTTCAGCTCCTGCGCCACTGGATAGGCCGCGTGGGTGATGCCGACCGCCGGCTTCGATTCGCGCTCCAGGTTGATGCTGACGGGGTTGCGCAGCATGGAGCGGGTCAGCGCCAGGATCGGTGCCGGCATGGTGGCGCTGAAGAACAGTGTCTGGCGCCGCTCCGCCGATGGCAGGTGCCGCAGGATCTTCTTGATCTCGGGCAGGAAGCCCATGTCGAGCATGCGGTCGGCCTCGTCCAGCACCAGGACTTCAAGTCCGCTGAGCCGCGCATATGGTTGACGGAAATGGTCGAGAAGGCGGCCCGGTGTGGCGATGAGCACGTCAGCGCCGCTGCGGAAGGCATGCTCCTGCGGACCCATGCCCACGCCGCCGAAGATGGCGGCTCCGGTGATGGGCGTGTGCACAGCGAGGGCATTCAGGTCCTCAAGGATCTGGGCCGCGAGCTCGCGCGTGGGCGTGATGATCAGGGCGCGGGTGGTACCCCGCGGTTGCCGCAGCAGGCGCTGCAGGATCGGCAGAAGAAAGGCTGCCGTCTTCCCGCTGCCGGTCATGGCGCAGGCGAGCACGTCGCGCCCGGCCAGCGCCGGCGGAATCGCGTCGGCCTGGATCGGGGTTGGTCGAATGAATCCGAGTTCCCGGATGCCCTTGAGCAGGTCGGGATGCAGGTCCAGCGATGTGAACGGCACGGAGAATTCCCTGGCGGGAGAGAGACGAATTCGAAGGGTGAAGCATAGTGGTGGCAGGAGAGTGCGGCAAATGCGCGCGGGCGGCGGGGTTAGGGGTTCGGGGCTAGGGTCGCGTGACGCGCCTCGGCCCTTCCACCCTGATCCCTAACCCCTAACCCCTGATCCCTAGAACCCCGTCGCCGTCGGCACCTCATAGAACCGCAGCTGCGCCAGCTTCAGGCCCTGGTTGTCGTAGGACCAGAAATAACTCAGGTCGTCACTGAAGAGCGGCTGCTGATCGACGGCAGTGCATTCGTCGTCGCTGGTGCCGAGAATTCCGTCGAGACCTGCAGACCATTCGGTGCAGACGTTCACGTAGAGCAGGTCCTTCGACACGTTCTGGAACTTGGTCGCCCCGCCCTTGGTCCGCTCGAGGGTGATCGGCTCGACACCACCGGCGAAGTCCACTGCACACCAGGTCCCGGTATCGTCGTCATAGCAGGATTGCATAGTCGCCGTGCCGCCCGGCTTCCCCAGCGCCCGCACATAGACGGAATAGGCCGTTGTCCCGTCGCCATCCGGATCAGGATTCGGCAGCTGGAACGCGGCGGCGCCGTCGGTGCCGTTGGCGTCGAGCACGGCAAAGTCACCTTCAGTCAGGTTGATGCGGGTGCGTACGGCATCGCCGGACTTGCCGAGGTCCACGAAGATCCGGTGCCCGTCTCCACCGGAAAAGTCGGCAGACTTGTCGCGCGACATGCCGATGATGTTCAGCGTGTAGTGCGCGCCGCTCGGGGCGCCGTTCCCGGTGGCTGCCGCGGAGGCGGTCACGGCGGCGGCCGGGGCGGACTTGGCCTCGATCGGGCCCGTCGCTTCCCCATTGCAGGCCGAGAGACCTGCGGCCAGCAACATCGTCAAGGCGCTGGAGCGTGCGCTGCGGTTGAGCATGTGGACCTCCGGCTGGTGGAACGTCCCTGTGGTGAGCGCACCGGCGTGCAGGATTCGGCAGAGGGCGCCTGAGCCCACGATCTCGAGGTCGAACCAGTGGGAAACTGCACCGGGTGCGGCGCAATCACGCCGCAAGAGAAAGGCCGAAGGAGAGTTTGCAAATTGAGAAACGCGATGACGGTATCAGCGCAGGCCTTGTGCGTGCCTGCAAGTCGTTGCGCAGAATCCTGCCAGAGGCAGAGTACCCGGAATCAGGTAAAGCACCGCGCTGCGAGTTCGTGCATATCGTCGCAGGATCGCTAGGTCACCTGAGCCAGATGACCTCCGTCGTCACGACGCGAACGGGTACACCGCCGATCCGGCCCGGTGCGAACCGGCACTTGGCGATGGTCTTGCTCAGCTTTTCGCGCACCTGGGGACTGGTCGTCCGCAGCACTTCGATCTCATGCTCGTCCACTCGGCCATCTTCCTTGACCTCGAAGCGCACGACTCCCGCGCCGAACTGGTAATTCTGGGTCAGCCAGGCAGTCTGCGACATGTCCTGGATTGAGTGACCGGCCGGGAATCGCTGGGGCATGACGGCCACCTGGCAATCCTGCTCGCGCGGGCGCTCGTCCACGAGGTACAGGGTAGCGGGAAATGGCCCTGCCCCAGGTGGAGAATCGATGGCCACTGGTTGAGATGCGCGCTGGTCGAGCGTGATCCGGGGATCCGAAAACCACGCCTGAAGCGAGTCGAACTTGATCTGCGCCTCGACCGTAACGGGAAAGGCGGACTCCACTTTCCGGGTGTCGAACCGGCACGCACCCAACTGCCGCTCTGCAGCACTCTGGAGTCCGGCAAGCGAGGCGCCATTGGCCATCACGGCTGCGACCGACCCCGAGGCTGTCTTGCCATCCCTGGTGACTTGAAAGCGCACGGTGCCCGAGGCCTCCATTACGCCAATCGCGATCTTCGGCTCGTGGCAGCCGCGCGCCTTGATCACCTGCGCGGTTGCCGGCCTGGCAAAAGCGCCCGCCAGCCCGAACAGGACAAGAATGCACACCGATCGACTCATGCCGTCTCCTCCGGAATTCGGGTCGGCTCCCGCATCATCACCCGCCCTCCGTCTGCAGATCCATTCCGCTCTTGAACCGCACCGCACAACCATTCAATGAGGCGGGTTGGAACCGCAGCCCCTCGATCACCTCGTGAAAGCGAACATCACGGCTCGGCTTTCCATTCCAGGTCACCACGATTGAGCCGGCGTCGGGTTCCCCGGCCGTGCCAATGACGAAATCAGCGTGCCATAGGCCGTCAGGCACAGATGAAGCGCTTGGGGACAGAATGAGAGCGGGCCGCTGCAAGCCGCGCAGCGTATCGGCAGGCTGATAGATCATCGTCGTATCGGCGCATGGCGGCGGCATCTGAACCGGAATTTCGCCCGGTACGGTCAGGTGACCATCAGGCATGGAAACCGGCGTGCGCCGCAGGTCGACCGGCGATCCTTGGGCCTGAGCTGCGCGCAGCACGACAGCAGAGCAAAGCGCCAGCACGAAACACGCGACTACTCCGAATCGGCCCATCTGGATCCTCCCGTCTCACGCGTGACACTAAGCTCACAGCTCACAGCTCACAGCTCCCAGCGCCTCCACCACGTCCTCCGCGCTCCCATATCGCGCGACCGGGTCCCGCTGCAACAGCCGAGCCACGATCGCCACCAACGGCTGCGGTATCTCCGGGGCCAGCGTCATGAGATCCGGAATCGGCTGGTGCACCAGCGCGGCGGCCACCATCGCCACGTTGTCGCCGTCGAACGGGCGCCTGCCCGACAACATTTCGAAGAGCACAACACCGAGCGACCAGAGGTCGGACCGCGCGTCCGCCGGCGCGCCAACCGCCTGTTCCGGCGACATGTAATGAATGGTACCGGGCCGCTCGCCGGTTCGGGTGAGCTGCATGCCCGCCAGCTTGGCGATGCCGAAGTCGAGGATGCGGACCTGACCGTCTGACCCCAGCATCAGGTTGGCTGGCTTGATATCCCGATGAACGATGCCGCTCCGGTGGGCTACGGCAAGTCCCTCGGCGACAGCCGCCGCGATTCCGGCCGCTTGCGGCACCGGCAGGGCCCCGCGCGCCAGCCTGGCCTTGAGGGTCTCGCCCTCGTAAAACGGCAGGACGAGGAAGGTGCCGCCATCTGGTAGTTCACCCGTCTCGATCAGGCCACAAACTGCGGGATGATCCACGGCGGCCACTGCCTGCGCTTCCGCCAGCAGTCTCGCCTCGGCGCGTGAGCCCTTCTGCCCCGAGGCCGCCAGCAGCTTGATCGCCACGTCCCGGC
>DASSHL010000457.1:0-2364 GCA_035692845.1 Gemmatimonadales bacterium | reverse complement strand
GCCGCTGATCACCAATCCGGTGGAGAGTCACGACCTCTTCTGGACCGGCTACCAGAAGCCGGCGCTCATGATGCAGACGCTGCGCTATCACGTGCTCGGCAAGGAACGCTTCGACGCGGCGTATCGTAACTATCTCAAGACATGGGCATTCAAGCATCCCACGCCTGATGATTTCTTCCGGCTGATGCGGGACGAAAGCGGCAGGGATCTCGACTGGTTCTGGAACGACTGGGTCTACACCACCAACCGGCCCGACCAGGCCGTCACCGCCATTGCCAATGCGGACTCCGGCGCCACGGTCACGCTGGAGAACAAGGGCACCATGCAGTTGCCGGTGTATCTCAAGCTGAATTACGCGGACGGCACGAGCGAGACGGTGAAACTTCCGGTCGAGATGTGGAACCTGGGGCCGAAGTATGTCTATCGGGTGGCAGGGAAGAAGCGGGTGGTGAAGGCGGAAGTTGATCCGGAGAAATCGCTTCCCGATGTCGATCGAACAAATAATATGCTGCGGGCTGAGCGTTGAGAATTGAGCGGCTGGCCGCACGCCGGCCGCAGCAGGCCATCAGCGTGGGGGCAGTGAGATCCAGGCTGCGCGAGGCTGGCCATCCACCGTGGCGGCCCGATAGGTAGCGCTCCGAATACCTGCCATCAGCTGCTGATCCAGATCCGGGTAGCCTGACGTCATCACCAGCTCGATTCGGGCGATCCGGCCGAGCTCATCCACCAGCGCCCTGAACTCGGGTTGCCTGATCGATTCGACTTGACCTGGCTGATCGACCCTCACTTTTGTGGTAAATGTTTGCCGGTACGCAGATGGCAGCGGCTGCGGCGGGCAGTACTCCGAGTAACCGACGAGTATCGACAGCGAATCGCTGCGCCGGACGACGAGTCGAATGCTGGTATTCGCAAGAGTTGGCACGGGCATTGTGTACTGTCGCAGGACGGTGAGCGCTGCCGAAGCCTGTGCACCGGGAAGGGTGCCATCCAGAGCTCGCAGGCTCGTTACAGCGCCGTGATCGCCAAACGTCAGGCTCACCAGTACTGCACCGGTGTCCGTTACACCAGCGGAATCGAATGCGGGCATGATCGGGGCATCACCAATCAATTGCGCAGGCGTGGGAAGCGGATCTGGCTGGCTGGCAGCAGCGCAGCCGTTCGCGGGCGGCGCCGGGGTCAATCGCAGTACTTCTCCGGTGCTTGACGACGCGCAGCCGGCAACCAGCAGGAGCGCAAGCCCTGTTCCGTGGCATCGCGTCATGCGGTTATCGCCAGCAGAGACTCATCCCTCGCGCCCATAGAGCTTCCACAACGCATCCTTCGCCCTTTCCAGAATGTCAGCATGGACGTCACCGAGGACCAGGCTGCCTGCGGCGCACCGAGGCGCGCCCGTATCCTAATCTGCGATCGGGTCGTACCGCACCAGCCGACCCAGCAGCCACACCGCGGCACCCAGTCCCGTGAGCGCCCAGCTGCCCGCGATCAGGCCAATTCCCGCCAGCGCCCCACCGCCGAAACCGGACCAGACCTGCCAGGGCCACACCTTGCCGGGGTGGCGTGGATGCCAGACGAACATGTGGAAGTAAGAGGCGCCGAGTACGGCGAGCAGAATGAACAGCATGCCAAGTGCGACCATGGGTTCACCCTCCATCAAAGAAGTCCACCGCACCGGTTGCGAGCGAGTATTCCGCGCCCACCACCAGCAGCCCGTCGTCCATGATCATCTGCTCCAGCATCTGCGAGCCATGGCGCAAATGATTGGCTGAAGCGCGGATGTTGGCGCGGACCGCGCGGGCACGGAGCGCATTGAGGTCCTTGGCGAGCTCCGTCTGGAAGAGCGGCTCGACCGACGGACGAATACGATCCACGATCGCTCGCAGGTTGCGCGACTGGGTCTCGCCGGGCCGCTGCAGCTCGTCCACGGTGGCCGCGATGGCCCCGCACTCGGTATGACCCATCACGACCACGAGGCGCGTCCCGAACTTGGCCGCCGCGAACTCGACACTGCCCACGAGCGACGGCGCCATCACGTTACCCGCCACCCGAATGACGAACAGGTCACCCAGCCCCTGGTCAAAGATGATCTCCGCGGGCACCCGCGCGTCGGAACAGCCGAAAATGACCGCGATCGGATCCTGGGTCGGCGTGAGCACCGGGCGCTGCAGCATATTGGTGCCGCCGCCCTGCGTGCTGACGGTCGCGACGAAGCGGCGGTTGCCGTCCTGAAGCCGAACGAGTGCATCGCGGGCGGAAAGCATCAGTCGTCGTCACTCCGATAAGGGTTCCGCCAAACTTACACGCCCTCGGAGGAGCGTGGCGACCGCGTCCATCCCTCGGCGTTCCGCCAGGTCGCCGGCCGTGAGC
>DASSHL010000456.1:0-5189 GCA_035692845.1 Gemmatimonadales bacterium | reverse complement strand
CTGTCACAGATCGGCGGCATGTTCAACGGCGACCGGGCGCGGAAGCTCACCCTGGTGGATTACGGCTTCCGCCTGCCGTCGGCTCTCGACAATCGCCCCCTCCAGTTCGACGAGTTCATGGCACTCGTCCCCCAGATGATCAATGTGTCGGCCACGCCCGGCGACCTGGAGCTGCGGTTGTCCGACGGCGTCATCGTCGAGCAGATCATCCGGCCCACGGGGCTGGTGGATCCTGAAGTGGACATTCGCCCGGTGCGAAGCCAGGTAGATGATCTCCTGGCCGAGATCCGTGAGCGAGAGCGCAGCCACGAGCGGGTGCTCGTCACCACGCTCACCAAGCGGATGTCGGAAGACTTGACCGACTACCTCCAGCAGGCAGGCGTCCGGGTGCGCTATCTCCATTCCGACATCGACGCTATCGAGCGGATGGAAATCCTGCGCGGCCTCCGGCTGGGTGACTTTGACGTGCTGGTCGGCATCAACCTCCTGCGCGAAGGGCTGGACCTCCCCGAGGTCTCGCTGGTGGCCATTCTCGATGCCGACCAGGAAGGCTTCCTCCGGAGCGACCGCTCGCTGGTGCAGACCATCGGCCGGGCCGCGCGAAACGTGAACGGGCGCGCCATCCTGTATGCCGATCGCGTGACCGGCTCCATGCGGCGCGCGCTGGATGAGATGGACCGGCGGCGCAGCATCCAGCGGGAGTTCAACAAGCTCCACAACATCACACCCACGTCCATCATCAAGTCGCTGGACGAGGTGCGGCTCTCCACCCACGTGGCCGATGCGCGGACCGAGAAGCCGCAGCCGAGGATCAAGGTGGTCGAGTCGGTGGATCTCCACGATCCGGCCGAACGTGCAGCCTACATGGCCAAGCTGGAGCGGCGCATGCGCGAGGCCGCAGCCAACCTGGAGTTCGAGCGCGCCGCGCTCCTGCGTGACGAGCTGAACGAGCTCCGCGCCATGGCGGCTCCCAACGTGCGCCGGGGCGACGCTGGGTTCCGCCGCCGTGCCTGAGCGGGCAGTGCTCACCGAGGCGGAGCTGATGTCGCGCGGGGAGCGGCTGGGTCAGGAGCTGGCGCCCGGTGCCGTGGTGCTGCTGTCGGGTGATCTCGGGGCAGGGAAGACCACACTCGCGCGTGCCATCATCCGCGGACTGGGTGCAGGCGACGCGGTATCGAGCCCCACCTACGCGCTGGTGCATCATTATCATGGTGCGCGTGGCGACATCTATCACGTGGATGCCTACCGGCTTCGCCATCCCGATGAGGCGGCCGATCTCGACTGGGACACGCTGGGTTCGGCGGACGCGTTGCTGGTGGAGTGGCCTGAGCGGGCAGCGGGATGGGTGCCGCCGGCTTCGCTCCGCATCGCACTTGGCCACACCGAGGATGACGAGCGCCGGGTGATGGAGCTGTCATGAGCTGGCTTGCCATCGACACGGCCACGTCCAGGTTGTCGGTCGCGGTGGGGAGCTCCGGCGCCGATGCGGTGGAACGCCATCTCGATGGACCACGCCAGCACGCGCGGGCGCTGCTGCCGCTGATTGACGATGCGCTGGCGGCGCAAGCAGTGTCGCTGGCCGCGCTGGAAGCGGTGGTCGTGGCCGACGGACCGGGAAGCTTCACGGGACTCCGGGTCGGGGTCACGGTGGCCAAGGGCCTGCACCACGCGCTCGGCCTGCCAGTCTACTCGGCGCCGTCACTCCTCGGATGCGCCCTGGCGCGAGAGGGGGCGGGCCGGGTGGTGGCCACCAGTGAAGCATTGCGTGATGAGGTATACGCGGTGCTGTATGAGTTTGCCAACGGGCAGATTCGGCAGCTCCTCGCGCCCCATGTCCTGCCGAAGCAGCGGGCGGGCGAGCTGGCGCCGGGTGCCGTGCTGGTCCAGGATCTCGTGGTGGATGCACGGCGGCTGCTTGCGCTTCGCGAATGGAGCGGTGGACTCGCTCGGATCCCGCAGGTGGAAGCATGGACCCCGGAATATGGGCGCCCGGCTGAGGCGCAGGCCCGATGGGAGCGCGAACATGGACGGCCCCTCACGCATTCGTCCGGCCTGGCCGGCTGATGCTCCCGCACTCGCGCTGCTGGAGCGACGCTGTTTCGCGGACCCGTGGGCCGCTGAGGCGTTCCGGAGTCTCCTGAAGCAGCCGGAGGCCATGGGCGTAGTGTCCGAGGCCGAAGGCGAAATTGCAGGGTACGGCCTGGGGCGGGCCGTGGCTGGCAGTGGCGAGATTCTCAACATTGCCGTGGCGCCCGAACACCGCCGCCAGGGGCTGGCGCAGGCGATGCTCGTCTCGCTGCTCCAGGCCATGGAGCAGCGGGTCGTCACCGAAGTCTTCCTGGAGGTGCGTACCTCGAACGCAGCGGCGCTGGCCCTCTACCGGCGACACCGCTTTGAACCCGTGGGCCGCCGCGCCGACTACTACCGCCGGCCCCGGGAAGATGCCCTGATCCTCCGGCGTGCGCTCGAGCCGGGGGAGCGATTCTGATGAGGCGAGCGTAATTTTGGTGCGGAAGGATGCGCCAGATCTGTTACTGTGCTGGAGTCCGCCGTCGTAGGTAATCCAGCCGACTTTGGAGGTACTTGTGAGCCGCAGCCTGAACAAAGCCACGTTGATCGGAAATCTTGGCGCCGATCCCGAAGTGCGCAGCACCACGAGCGGGGCGCGCGTCGCCACCATCTCGCTCGCCACCAGCCGCCGGTGGAAGGGCCAGAACGGGGAGTGGCAGGAGAAGACCGAGTGGCACCGTGTCGTGGCCTGGAACAACCGCGGGTCCACCCTCGCGGACGTCATCGAGAAGTACTGCAAGAAGGGCGACAAGCTCTACGTCGAGGGCAACATCGAGTACCGGACCTGGCAGGATCGTGAGGGCCAGACCCGCTACACCACCGAGATCAACGCGCGGGAGATCATCCTGCTGTCCGGCAAGGGCGACGCAGGCGACTCGGCCCCGATGCCGGCCAAGGTGGGCGCCATGGCCAAGAGCGACGAATCGCTCGACGACGTGCCCGACGCCCTTGACGCCGAGGACGACGACCTGCCCTTCTGAGCGGGTATGTCGTTCTGCGCCGGTCGGGTGGTTTTGCCGGGACCGGCGGCACGGTGGAGTTCATGTAACGCTGAAGGCTGAAGGCTGAAAGCTCTGGGTTGTAAGCCTTTAGCCTTCAGCCTTCAGCCTTATTCTCTCTGGCTCTCATCTTGCTTTGGCTTGCCCCGAAGCAGTCCCGTCCGGCACTCGGTATCCGTGGTAATGGAGAGACTCATGGCGCGACTTCCGATCGGCAGGCTCGGCCTGGTCCTGCTCGGCCTGGCTGGTGGAACCCAGGTTCTGGCGGCCCAGAACGCCAAGCCGGAGACCCACACGGTCAAGCCCGGCGACACCCTCTGGCAGCTGGCCGGCACCTATCTCGGCGACTCGTTCCTCTGGCCCGAGCTCTACCGCATCAACACCAGCGTGGTCGAAGATCCGCACTGGATCTATCCCGGTGAAGTGCTGCGCCTCGTGGCCTCGGCCGATGTTACGGCAGTGCCCACGACCGACACACCGCCGCCCGCGCCTGTGGTGGTCAACCAGCCTTCGGAGCCGACTGGCTCTGCCGCACCCTCCACGCCACCAGACACGCTTGGTCCACGGGGCGAGGAATGGAAGAAGTATTTCGCCAATCGTGATGACGCGATGCGCCAGGCGATCTCCGGCTATGGCGTCATGGAATACCGACCGCTGCGCCGGGGTGAATTCTATTCGTCCGGCTTCCTGACTGAAGGACGCGACTTGCCGTTTGGCCGGCTCATTGGACCGGTCGAGCCGTCGCAGATCGGCGCCTCGGCCACGACCCCGACGGTGCTGCTGTCCAACCGCGTGTATGTGACGCCGCCCAAGGGCGCGGCCTACCGCGTCGGCGATTCGCTCCTGGTGGCCGAGCTTGCAGGCGAGATCGCAAGCCACGGCCACATGGTGGTGCCGAGCGGCATGCTGCAGGTCACCGAAGTGGCACCGGGCCGCACTGTGGCGCGCGTCATCGAGATGTACCACGAAATGACGGCGGGACAGGTGGTCCTGCCGCTCGAACCGTTCACGCCGGGCGTCACCCGCCCCGCCGTGCCAGTGAGTGACGGCGTACAGGCGCATGTCCTGGGCGGCCCACTGCATCAGGTACTGCGAGGCCCGCAGGACGTCCTCTACCTCGACAAGGGCCGACAGGACGGCGTGGCAGCTGGCGACATCTTCGAGATCCGCCGGTCGGAAAAGCGCCGCTCTGACGGCGTGATCACGGCGCCCGATGTGATGGCGGTGGTGCAGGTGGTGCACGTGGGCGAACGGACCGCCACGGTGCGGATCCTGACGCTGACGGCGCCCGTCATCGCGAATGGCAGCGAGAGCCGCCAGGTCGCGCGCTTGCCCTCCTGAACGCAGTTCCCCCGAGAGCGACGCGGCGTCCGGCCAAGGTGGCCGGCGCCGCGTTTCTCGTCCGCACTTGGTTCCATCGAGCCCCACCCCGCCTATATTGATCCACAGATTTCACAGATGTCAGGGATGTCACAGCTGATTCAGTGATTGACGGCGTCCGCGCGGGAGCGGAGATCGTCCAGCAGAAGATCCATCTGTGGCTCCTGACTCATCTGCGCCATCTGTGGACCTTCTTTCCCAACGTCCGGACGTGTGCATGACGCGACGTGTTCTCATCTCTGGCGGCGCTGGCTTCATCGGCTCTCACGTGGCTGAGGCGTTCCTGGCCGACGGGTGGGAGGTCACCGTGGTCGACGATCTTTCCCGTGGACAACGGAAGAACCTGCCCGCCGGCGTCACCTTCGCCGAGCTTGACGTGCGGAGCCCCGAAGCGCGGCAACTCGCGGCCTCCGGGCAGTTCGATGTGGTGAGCCTGCAGGCGGCGCAGATCGACGTCCGTCATTCGGTGGCTGATCCGGCGTTCGATGCCAGCATCAATGTCATGGGCCTCATCAACATGCTGGAAGGCGCGGCCGCGGGCGGCACCCGCCGCGTGGTCTTTGCCAGCAGTGGCGGCGTACTCTATGGCGAGGCTGACACGGTGCCCACTCCGGAGTCGGCACCGCAGGCGCCCGTTTCGCCCTATGGGGTCAGCAAGCTCGCGGGCGAGCACTACCTCCGCTGCCTTGCCGGACTACGCGGGCTGGAGTGGGTGGCGCTCCGCTATGCGAACGTGTTCGG
>DASSHL010000455.1:0-4025 GCA_035692845.1 Gemmatimonadales bacterium | reverse complement strand
GAAAGCTGAAGGCTGAAGGCGTTCAGCTCTTGACGCATACTTACGACTTACGACGGTACCAATGGCAACCAAGGTCGTCATGGAGGCGCTCTCGCCCACGATGGAAGAGGGGCGCCTGGTGGAATGGAAGAAGAAAGAGGGCGACGCGGTGGCGGTCGGCGACGTGCTGGCCGACGTCGAAACCGACAAGGCCGTGATGGAGCTGGTCGCGCGTGCCGAAGGCACCCTGCTCAAGCAGGTGGCGGCAGCCGGCGCTACCGTCCCCGTCTCCGACGTCGTTGGGTGGATCGGGAAGCCGGGAGAAGAGGTCGGGGCGGACAAGGCGGACAAGGCGGATAAGGCGGCGACGGCTGGAGGCGCGGGAGCGCCGAAGCCCGAGCCCGTCGAGGCGCCGCGGCCCGAGCGGAAGCCGGAGCCCGCGCCAGCGACCGCGCCTGCGGCGGCCACCGCGACGGCGGCACCGCCCGGCCGGAGCAACGGCGAGCGGGTCAAGGCGTCGCCGCTCGCGCGTCGCATCGCCAGTGAACGCGGCATCGACCTGGCCAGCATCCAGGGCTCAGGACCTGCCGGTCGCATCGTCCAGCGCGACGTGGAATCCGCCAGGCCAGCGGCTCCAGCCGCCCCAGCCCCGGCCCAGAAGGCCGCAGCGGCCCCTGCGCGCACGCTCGTGATTCCCGCGGGCGAGGCATACCGCGATGTGCCGCTCAGCCAGATTCGGAAGACCATTGCCAAGCGCCTCGTGCAGTCGATCGGACCGGTGCCCACTTTCTACCTCACCTGTGAAGTGGACATGGAACGGGTCGCCGATGCGCGCGAGGCCATCAACGCGGTGGGTGAGGGCAAGGTCTCGTACAACGACATCATCATGAAGGCCACGGCGCTGGCGCTGAAGCAGCATCCCGAGTGCAACGGGTGGTGGCAGGATGATCACATCCGCTACTGGTCCGAAGTGCACATTGGCATGGCCGTCGCGATCGAGGACGGGCTGATCACGCCGGTGATCCGCCACGCCGACCTCAAGTCGCTGCGGGAGATTTCGGCCGAGACCCGCGACCTGGCGGGCCGGGCGCGTGAGCGCCGGCTCACGCCGGAGGAATACACCGGCAGCACGTTCTCGGTGTCGAACCTTGGCATGTTCGACATTGACGAGTTCACCGCCATCATCAATCCGCCCGAGGCCGGCATCCTGGCCATCGGACGCATCAGCGAGCAGACGGTGCCGGCCGCCGAGGGCCTCGAGGTGCGGAAGCGGATGAAAATCACGATGTCCTGCGACCACCGCGTCATCGACGGCGCCACCGGCGCGCAATTTCTCCGCACGCTCAAGCGGATGCTGGAGAATCCATTGGCGATGGTGTGGTAGACATCGGTCGACGGTCAACAGTCAACGGTCGGCACTCGTCGTCGACCATGGACCGTTAACTCACGATTCACGACACACGACACACGACTCAAGACTGAGGACCCCGTGGCACAATTCGACGTCATCGTTCTGGGAGGCGGACCGGCCGGCTATGTGTGCGCCATCCGCGCGGCGCAGCTGGGACTCAGCACTGCCGTCGTCGAGAAGGACAAGCTGGGCGGCGTATGCGTCAACATTGGCTGCATCCCGACGAAGGCGCTGCTCTACAGCGCCTACATCGCGCGTGCGCTGGCGCACGAGGCGGCGGACCTCGGCATCACCACCGGTGAGGTGAAGACCGACTACGGCGTCGCGATGAAGCGCTCCCGCAAGGTGTCGGAGCAGAACTCCAAGGGCGTCGGCTTCCTCATGAAGAAGCACAAGATCACCGTGCTGAATGGAACCGGCACGGTCCTGCCTGGCCGCAAGGTCAAGGTCGGGAGCGACACCCACGAAGCGAAGAAGGCACTGGTGATCGCGACCGGCTCACGAGTCAAGGGCATTCCCCAGATCGGGCTCGAGCTCAACGGCAGCACGGTCATCTCCTCGGACGAAGCGCTCTTCCTTGAAACCGCTCCCAGGACTCTCGCTATCGTGGGCGCTGGCGCCGTCGGGACCGAATTTGCCGACATCTTCAACGCCTTCGGCACCAAGGTCACGCTGATCGAGGCACTGCCGCGCATCCTCCCGGTCGAGGACGCGGAAAGCTCCGACGTCGTGGCCAAGAGCTACAAGAAGCGCGGCATTGACGTGTACGCGGGCGCCAAGGTGACCTCCGCCAAGGTGGCCAAGGACAAGGTGACGCTGCAGCTCGAAGTGGGCGGCGAAAAGAAGACGGTGGAGGCCGAGAAGGTGCTGATGGCGGCAGGCCGTGCGGTGAACACCGGGAACATGGGGTTCAAGGAGGCCGGCATCGAGCTGACCGACCGCGGCTTCGTCAAGGTGAACCTCGACACCCTGGAGACCACCGCCAAGGGCGTCTACTGCATCGGTGACGTGGCGGGCCCGCCCATGCTGGCGCACAAGGGAAGCCGGGAAGGCGTCGTGGTGGCCGAGCGGATTGCCGGGCACCATCCACCAGCCATCAAGTACGACAACATTCCCAGCGTCACCTACTGCAAGCCGGAAGTGGCGAGCATCGGCCTGACGGAAGACCAGTGCAAGGAGCAGAAGCTGGAGTTCCAGGTGGGCCGCTTCCCCTTCAGCGCCAATGGGCGAGCCCGGGCCACCAACGAGACGGAAGGCTTCGTCAAGGTCATCCGCGGCAAGAAGTACGGCGAAATCCTGGGCGCGCACATCGTGGGCGGTCATGCATCCGAGATGATCCACGAGCTCACCGTGGCTCGCGAAAACGAGTTCACCGTTGAGGAGGTCGACCTGGCGGTGCACGCGCATCCTACGCTCAGCGAGGCCACTGCCGAGGCGTGCCTCGACTCGATGGGCCGCGTCATCCACATCTGACGTGACCCAACCCGAGCGCGATCCCGCGCTGGAAGACCGCCGGGAGGCGGAGGCGGACGCCCGGGCAGCGGTGGACGCCGACCTCCGCCGGCTGGTGCGCCTGGCCCTCAGCGGAGCAGCCATGGGCACGTTCGCGGGGACGGCCGTCGTAATCGGCGCCATGGTTGCCGTGCTCCAGCTCCAGGCCCACACCTCCACCGACGACGGCACGCTGGTCCTGCTTATTGCCGGAGGCACGATCGGCGGGCTGGCCATCGGCGCTGCATGCACCTGGTGGATCCTGGCACCGCTCGGCAACTGGTTTCGCCGGGGCATGCTCGCCACCGTGAGCGCCTTCGCTGCCGTGCTCCTCATGCTGCTCGCCTTCCCCGTTCGCGGCCTCTTCGGTACCACGGGCCTCCTTGTCTTTGTCGCGGCCTGCCTGCTCATCGCGGTCTGGCTCGGCGGCCGCACGCGCCGGCTCGCGGCCTGATTCGGCGGTTGATTTGGCGGCACAATTCCGCCATTCTCCGATCCATGTCAGATGAAGCGAGGCACGGGGCCGGGGCCCAGGCGGACCAGCGAGTAGAGGACATCCTTCGCGCGGCTCGCCGGTGGGCGGCGGAAGCGCCGAAGGCGCTCGAGCCCGCCATCCGGGCGGTATGCATCCGGCTGGCGGAGATGGTCGCCGACCAGCGGCACTACCTTGCGCCGCTGCCCGAGCCACAGGAGAGCGAGCGCCGGGAAGTGCTGACGCTGGTGGCCGAGCGGTTGCGGTCGCCTGCCGTCACCAAGGATGTGAAGCCGCACCTGGCGGCACTCGCCGAGATGGAGCTGCGCTCCACCGGGTCGTGGTCGCTGGTGGCATCGGCGCAGAATGAATGGATCGAGACAGCCATCCGCTATCTCGAACGGCGGGCGCAGGAGCTGCCTGAAGGGGACCGGCCGGATCCATACTGGGCGGACGACGTCGTGGCCGGCGTCATTGCGTCGGCACGCGCGCTGATTGGCGTGGACGAACTGCAGGCGCGCACCGAAGCGCGCTATTCAGGTGGTGTGCCCAGGCCGGTGCTGCCGCCTGAGGAGTGACACGAGCCGCGTAGGGGCAGAGCCATGGCTCTGCCCCTACGCGGCTCGTGTCACTCCTCAGGCGGCAGCACCGGCCTGGGCACACCACCTGAAT
>DASSHL010000454.1:0-3234 GCA_035692845.1 Gemmatimonadales bacterium | reverse complement strand
AAGTGATCCTGCCCGATGGCTCAGCCGTGCGGCTGGGATCGCGGAGCGGTGACGCATGGGGCCCCGACCTGATGGGTGTCTTCGTCGGCAGCGAGGGAATGTTCGGGATCGCGAGCGAGATCACGCTCCGGCTGGTCCCTGCTCCCACGGCGATTCGCACTTTTCTCGCCGACTTTGCCTCGGTGCGCGCTGCGAGCGAGGCGGTGTCCGCCATCATCGCGACCGGCATTGTGCCGGCCGCGCTCGAAATGATGGACCAGGTGTGCATCCAGGCGGTCGAGGCTTCGATCTACGCCGCAGGGTATCCTACCGACGCGGCAGCGGTCTTGATCGTCGAGCTGGACGGCATGGACGAGGCGGTCGAGGCAGATGCCCGCACGGTCGAGCCGCTGCTGCGCATGCACGGTGCTCGCACCGTCCGCTCCGCAGCGGATGCGGCCGACCGGGCACGGCTCTGGCAGGGCCGGAAGAAGGCCTTTGGTGCCATGGGCCGGGTCGCACCGGACCTGGCCGTGCAGGATGCAGTGGTGCCGAGGAGCCGCCTCCCTGATGTGCTGGACGAGGTGGGGGCCATCGGGCGGCGTCATGATCTGCTGGTGAGCAACGTCTTTCATGCAGGCGACGGCAACCTGCACCCGAACATCAGCTTCGACCGGCGGGACGCGACCCGGGCGACCCGGGTGCACCATGCCCTGTCGGACATCATGGCCGCATGCGTCGCTGTCGGCGGGACACTCACCGGCGAGCACGGTGTGGGCTCCGACAAGCGGGATTACATGCCGATGGTCTTCGATGCGGTCACGCTGGACGCGATGTGCCAGGTGCGGCGGGTGTTCGATCCCGCGGAACGCGCCAACCCGGGCAAGGTGCTGCCGGTGCATGCGTGCCGCGAGTGGCGCGCTGGAGGGATACAATGAGAACCGAGATCCTGGCTCGACTCCGGGCGCTGCTCGGCAATGAGGGCGCTTCGGCGTCGGCCGATGGCGTGCCGCGCGCCCTGCCGGACAGCATCGAGTCGCTGGCCCAGGTCTGTCACGTGGCGCACGCCGAAGGCTGGAAGGTGCGGGTGGAGGGCGAGAGCTCCTGGCTCCCGCCCGATGCACCAGCCGACCTGGCCGTGAGCACGCGCGCGCTCGAGCACGTGCTGGAAGTGAGCGCCTCCGACCTCGCGGCGACGGTGCAGGGCGGCGTCCGCATGGATGTCCTGCGCCGCCGACTCGCGGAGCATGAACTCTGGCTGCCGCTCGATCCGCCGGGACGTCCTGATCGCACCATTGGCTCGGTGCTCGCGACGGCGACCGCCGGCCCCCTGCGGCTTGGGCAGGGACAGCCCCGCGACTACGTGCTCGGCTGTTCCGTTGTCACCGGCGACGGCCGCGTGGTGCGCGCCGGCGGCCGTGTCATGAAAAACGTCGCGGGCTACGACCTCACGCGGCTGCAGGTGGGTGGCTTCGGCGCGTTCGGCATCATCGCCGAGGTGCACCTCAAGCTGCGGGCGGTCCCGCGTGCGGACGCCACCCTGCTCGCACGCGGGCAGCGTGACGCGCTCACCGCCGCCGCTCGCGCCGTGATGGAGGCAGCAGTGCCGTGTGCGGCGCTGGAGCTCTTCTCGCCCACGCTCGCGGCTGACGCCGAGTGGGTGCTGGCCGCGCGCATCATGGGGAGCGACGGCGCGGTGGAGGCCGACGTGCGGCGCCTGCAGGCGGCGGCACAGCCGGGCTGGGCTTCGCTCGACGCGGAGACGAGCTCGGCGTTCTGGTCCCAGACGGCGCGCGGCGTCGTGAGCCTGCCGATCACGGTCCGCTTCGGCGTGCTGGGTGACGGGCTCGACGAACTGCTCGACTCGGTGACGCGCGACTTGAGCGAAGGGCTGGTGAGCGCCAGCGCAGGCGGCGGGCTCCGCTGGAGCGGACTGGCTACGGCGGAGCGGCTCCGGACGCTCAGGCGTCTCCTGGCCGAGCGCGAGATTCCCATGACCGTGGAACGGGCGCCGTGGGACATTCGCCAGCAGCTGGGCCATTTCGGCGCGTATCGTGAAGGCGTGGGCCAGCTGGTGAGCGGCCTGCGTGATGCCTTCGATCCGGGCCACACCCTCAGTGTGGCGCTGGAGGGCGGAGTCGGGGCGTGAGCGAAGCCAACGACGCGATCCTCGATCCGCTCTCCACCTGCGTGCATTGTGGCTTCTGCCTGCCAGCGTGCCCCACGTATCTCGCTACTGGCGACGAATCCGACAGCCCGCGCGGGCGCATCCTGCTGATGCGCGCGCTGGCGCGCGGCGAACTCTCCCCCAATGACAGCGGACTGAATGATCACCTCGATGCCTGCCTTGGGTGCCGCGGCTGCGAGCCGGTCTGTCCATCGGGGGTGCGCTACGGCGCGGGACTCGAGGCCGCGCGCGACACACTCGCCCGTGCGCATGGCCTGCCGCTCAAGGCGCGCCTCATCCTCAGGGTGTTCCGTCATGCATGGCTCTGGAAGCCACTGCTCTCCGCCGCACGCCTGCTCCGGGCGACGGGATTGCCGGCGGCACTGGCAGGGCGAACGGGGATCCGGTTTGCGATGGGGATGCTCGCGTCGAGCCGCGGAGCGGCTCGACAGGCGGGAAGGCGGGAAGACGGGAAGACGGGAAGATCTGAAGGAATGCATACTTCCCGTCGTCCCGTCTTCCCGCCTTCCCGTCTCTTCTCCGGCTGCGTCATGTCCACGCTCTTCTCCCACGTGCATGAGGCCACGGGGGAAGCGCTGCGGGACGTGGGACACGAGATGGACTGCCCTCGGGGCCAGGCCTGCTGTGGCGCACTGCACGCCCATGCCGGCGATCTCGATGGCGCGCGCGCGCTGGCCCGGCACAACATCGCCGCGTTCCGTGACAGCGACGGGCCGATCGTGGTGAACAGTGCCGGCTGTGGCGCGATGCTCAAGGGCTATGGGCACCTGCTGGGCAGCGAGGAGGCAGCGCGGTTTGCGGAGCGCGTGAAGGATGTGAGCGAGATGCTGGCGGACAGATGGACAGGTGGACAGGGGGACAGGGGGACAGCGGGACAGTCATGTGAACTGTCCAACTGTCCCCCTGTCCATCTGTCCGTCTTATATGATTCCCCCTGTCACCTCCAGCATGCGCAGGGGATCCTTGCGCAGCCGCTGGCGATGCTCGAGAACGTCCCCGGGCTCACCCTCCTCCCGCTCGCCGACAGCGAGAAGTGCTGCGGCAGTGCGGGCATCTTCTCCCTGCTG
>DASSHL010000453.1:0-3589 GCA_035692845.1 Gemmatimonadales bacterium | reverse complement strand
GGGCGCGTAGCCGGGATCCAGGTGCAGGTAGATCAATCCGGCGGCGCGCGCCTGGTAGGCACGTTCGAGCAGCATCATGGCCTGGTCCACGGCGCCGAGCGCGGCGTAACCGGTGGCCAGGATCTCCAGTCGCATGTAATGCTGCCTGGATTCGTCCTCCAGTCTCGCCATGATGGCCTCGGCTTCCTCACGCTGGCCCAGAGCTGCCAGCGCCCGCACGATATTCGCGTCGTAGGAGCGGACCGACTTCTCCAGCGCCTGCGCACGCCGAAACCACTCCAGTGCCGTCGCAGGGTCTCCCTTGGCCAGAAACGCGGCACCAATGTAGTGTGGCGCGCGCAGCCAGACTTCATCCATTTCCAGCGCACGATGGCCCTGCGCAATGGCGCCATCGTAGTCGCCTGCGTAGAGCAGGAAGCGGGACAGCCACTCGCAGTAATGCACCGAGAGCGGGTCCAGCTTGAGCGCCGCTGCCATCGTGTCAATAGCCTCATGGAGCCGGCCCACCAGCGGCAGTGCCGTTCCCCGGACATAGTGCGCTTCGGCGTAGCTCGGGCTCAGCGCCACCGCACGGTCGAGCTGGGCTTCGGCACCCGCGAAATCCCACTCGTGCCAGCAGAGCACCTTGCCAATGGAGGTCATGGCCTCCGCCAGCTCCGGGTCGCGCTGGAGAGCACGTTCCGCCGCGATCTTGGCCCGGGGATAGGCCTCGTCCGGCGCCACCCAGTCATCCGCCAGGTTGCACCAGACGTCGGCAATGCCGGCGTAGGCCCGGGCAAACCCCGGATCCTCGATCAGCGCGTGCTGAAAGAGGTCCAGCGCCTTTCGGAGTGCTGGCTCCGACAGCTTGGCAAAGAAGAAGCGGCCCTTCAGGTACTTGGTGTACGCCTCGAGATTGTTCGTCGGGGCCACGACCTGGCCCGCATCCTCGGTCAGCCGGACCTTGAGCGCCTCGACAATGGCCCGCGAGATCTCGTCCTGCACGGCGAATACGTCTTCCATCTGGCGGTCGTACGTTTCATTCCAGAGATGGTAGCCGTTCTCGACGCTGATGAGCTGCGCGGTGATC
Organism: Gemmatimonadales bacterium; assembly: GCA_035692845.1. Taxonomy (GTDB): domain Bacteria; phylum Gemmatimonadota; class Gemmatimonadetes; order Gemmatimonadales; family GWC2-71-9; genus CAMLHP01. The sequence goes on along the minus strand of DASSHL010000453.1, from coordinate 2,520 downwards.
CGCAGCCGGTTGCCCACCTTCCGGACGCTGCCCTCCAGCACCGAGCCGACACCCAGCTTCTCGCCGATCTCGCGGATGTCCACTTCCTTCCCCTTGAACGCAAAGGAGCTGGTGCGCGAGGCCACCTGCATGGCCGGCACCTTCGCCAGCGCATTGATGATCTCCTCGGTCATGCCGTCAGCGAAATATTCGTTCTCGGGGTCGGCACTCATGTTGGAGAGCGGCAGCACCGCAATGGCGCGCGGATTGGTGCGAGTGGTCTCGGCGGTGGCGGTCCCAGCGCCTGCAGCCGGCTCACGCTGGATGTCGCGCAAGGCCGCGGCGAACTCGGCCGCGGACGCAAAACGGTCAACGGGTGTCCGGGCCAGCGCCCGTGTCACGGCGCTGTCCACCGCTTCCGGCACGTCGCGGGTGGTGCGAATCCTGGGAATGGGAGAGATGAAGCGCTTGGCTATGATGGCCTGCGCCGAAATGCCGGTGAAGGGCGGCTCGCCGGCAAGCATTTCGTAGAGCACGCAGCCAAGCGAGTAGAGATCGCTGCGGCCGTCGGTGCTGAGCTCGCCGGCGGCCTGCTCGGGACTCATGTAGGCCGGAGTTCCGAGCGACAGTCCCGTCTGGGTCAGCGAAGCGCCGTCACTGGAGAGCGCCTTGCCAATGCCGAAATCGGCGACCATCGCTGCTCCTTCGTTGAGCAGGATGTTCTCCGGCTTGATATCACGGTGCACCACGTTGTGCCGGTGCGCATAGTCGAGCGCTGACGCCACCTCGCGCGTGATGCGCAGTGCATCGGACAGGGGAAGCTGGCGGTCCTTGTCCATGCGCTCACGGAGCGAGCGGCCTTTCATGCTGGGCATGACGTAGAACAGCAGGCCGTCGGCCTCGCCGGAGTCGAACACCGGCAGGATGTGGGGGTGGGTCAATCCGGCGGCCATCTTGATCTCGCGAAGGAACCGCTCCGCTCCGATCTCGGCGGAAATTTCGGGACGCAGGACCTTGAGCGCGACTTCGCGATCATGGCGGAGATCGTGCGCCAGATATACCACCGCCATCCCCCCTTGACCGAGTTCACGGTCGAGGGAGTAGCGCGAGGTCAGGCCTTGTGCGAGACGGCTTCGGAGGTCAGACATGTGGGTGCCTGAATATGCACCGGTTCCCAGCAGGCCGCGAGCAGGCGCGGAGCGCGACTAGATTGCGGCAGGCCGAAGGCCGAAGGCTGAAGGCTGAAGGCTCGACCTGCGACTTACGACTTACGACTCCCCTGGAGACTGCCATGTCCTCAGTCGACCGTCCGCTTACCGGTGACGTGCTGGCCTTCACGCTGGCCGAGGAGATCCGACACCTGCGCGAGAGCCTGAGCGACGCGCCGGCCCGCTCGGCACGCACGCTGGTGAAGGAGGGGCCCCAAGGCCCCCTCAGCCTGACGCTGGTCGGCCTCAATCCCGGTGGCGAGATGCGGGAGCACGAGACGCGCGGACCGGTGACACTGCAGGTGCTGGAAGGCGCCGTCGTGCTTGAGACGGGCGGCAAGTCGGTGACACTGGCCGCCGGCATGGTCGCAGCGCTCGGGCCAGGCATCCGGCACGCCGTGCAGTCGGCCCGGGGCGGGATCTTCCTGCTCACCGTGACCGCGACCAGTCACAGCGGGGCGGCGTACAGAAGGGCATGAGGCGCGGGCGTGGGACGCAGGGCACATACCCTCTCGGGCCCCATGCGTCCTGACTTACGCCGTTCTCTCCAACCCGTTATATTACAGTTGAGTACAGCCACGACTTCAAGCTGGAGCTGAAGTGAACGTTCTTCCTATTGGCCTTCACAGGACCCGGGGGTCCGAAATGCGGACTCGCCGGGCGCGCCGTTCCCTCGGCGCGCCCTCCCCGCAGCGTTCGCGCCCAGGTCTCGCTTCTATCGCCACTCCGTAGCCGCTTTCCCGGCTCCGGTCGCTTGCGATCATCGCCCCGCCTGCGCGCTGCCGGCGGGGCGTTCGATTTTGGCCACCTCCTTTGGGTGGCCCGCTGACGACCTGAGTCTGGAGGAGTGTCATGGAAGTGCGTCGCGGAATAGACCCGATCCGTTTCCACCTGCTGAGTGAGGGCAGGAATGTTGGTACCGTCCTGGCCGGGCCGGACGGGGTGCTGACGGCGCGATTCACCGGATTTCCTTCGAGTGCGCTCGCTGAGCGAGCCGGCTGGCTTGCCCGGAGTGCGCGCGTCTCGGCGGACCTCGCTCGCTTGGGCGCCGGCGATGGCACCCGGCTTCTGGCGCGGAACGAGGACATCGCTCGCATTGAACCCGCCGGGGAGCGCGATACCTGGTTGATCACCATGGCCGTCGCGCCAGTCGGGACGCCCGATGTGTTTGTGCTCGCGAGCGTCAGGCGCATGTGGGAGTCCATCCGGCGCGCGGGTGTGGGGCGCCAGATGGTGCAATGGTCTACCCCGGTGCGGGCCGAAGCCGCGGGAGCCGCGCCATGACGGCGGATCATCTCTCGCCTGACGAACTGCACGAGCTCTGGAATGAGCT
>DASSHL010000452.1:0-3752 GCA_035692845.1 Gemmatimonadales bacterium | reverse complement strand
GGGTGCACTGCTGCAGTGCCACCGGATGTGACCGCAGGATCTCAACCTGATCGAGCCGAGTGCCGGGCAGGGCAGCACAGACGAGCCGGATGGGAAGCTCAGTCTCGGCAGCGACGCGCAAGTCAGCCGCGGCGATGGCGGAGAGGCTCTCGTGGACTACGCCGGCCAGTGAATTGTGCACTGGCAGGAGGAGCCGGTCGGTGTTCCCGTCAGAGAGGGCGGCCACCGCTTCGGTGAAGCTGGAGTAGAAATGTGGCTCGGCCTCTGCGCCCAGCAACTGGCGGAGAGCAGCATGGCTGAAGCAGCCGGCCTCCCCCTGCACGCCTACGCGAAGGCGGGACGCCGTCACCGCGGCCGCCGTCATGCGACCGCCGGCGCGCGCCAGGCGGCAGGCGGCGGTGCAGCGTGAAGGGTGCGCCCGGCGGCGGAGACGAACGCGGTGAGGCGCTCCATCAGCGTCGCAAATTCATCGAAGCAGAGCGACTGGTCGCCATCCGAACGTGCCGTGTCGGGCTGGGGGTGCACTTCGATGATGAGGCCGTCGGCGCCGGCGGCGACGGCAGCGCAGGAGAGCGGCAGGACCAGCGAGCGGCGTCCGCCGGCATGGCTCGGGTCCACGATCACCGGGAGGTGGGTCTCTTCCTTGAGCACCGGCACCGCTGCGATGTCGAGCGTGTTTCGCGTGGCGTTCTCGAAGGTGCGGATGCCCCGCTCGCACAGCACCACCTGGGCGTTGCCGTGCGCCATGATGTACTCGGCGGCCATCAGCAGCTCGCGAATGGTGGCGGAAAGGCCGCGCTTCAGCAGCACCGGCCTGCCGCACTGCCCCACTTCGGACAGCAGGGCGAAGTTCTGCATGTTGCGCGCGCCCACCTGAAGCATGTCGGCGTGCTCCGCCACCAGTTCCACGAGGCGCGTATCCATGACTTCCGTGACCACCGGCAATCCGCTGGCTTCCCGTGCTTCGGCCAGCAGCTCGAGTCCCTCGGCGCCCACGCCGCGAAAGGCGTAGGGCGATGTGCGCGGCTTGAAGGCGCCGCCCCGCAGCATCACCGCGCCGGAGCGTTCCACCGACATCGCCGTCTGGATCAGCATCTCCCGCCCCTCGACCGAGCAGGGTCCTGCAATCACGGCGATATCGTGGCCGCCAATCGTGGCGCTGCCGGCCCGCACCAGCGTGTCCGCACCGGGCAGGGCTTCGCGGGAGGCGAGCTTGTAGGGTCGCAGGACCGGTGTCACCGATTCGATGCCCGGCAGGGCCAGGAGCGGTACCTCCGAGAGCTGGTCTTCATCGCCCACGCAGGCAATCACGGTGCGCTGCGCACCATGAACCACGTGCGCGGTGAGGCCCAGCGCCTCCACCCGCTCGCAGACCTGCGCCAGTTCGACATCGGTAATTCCGGACCTCGTAACGATCAGCATGGACAGCTCGCGGCATCAGGAAAAAGAAAAGGGCCCCCGGTGGTGACCGGGGGCCCGCAGGAGATCGGAAGCGTCAGTTCAGCCGCGCACGCTCACCCGATTCCGGCCCCCGGGGGCACCGAAATAAAAGGCATACGCAAAAAAGGCGGCGCGTGGCATGAGAGACAATGTCGGAAATCGAGTGGGATTGCGCAAGGGGCGTGAGGCGTGGGGCATGCGGCGTGGGAGGACTCGTGACTCCTGTCTCGTGACCCCCAAGCCCCATGCCTCACGCCTCATGCCCTCTTCCCGTCCTCCCGCCTTCCCACCTTTCCGTCTACTTTCCCCCCATGCCAAACCACACCATCACCATGTCCGCCGGGAAGCTCGTCGTCCCCGATCAGCCCATCATCCCTTTCATTGAAGGCGACGGCACCGGCCCCGACATCTGGCGCGCATCCCAGCGCGTCTTCGATGCCGCGGTCGAGAAGGCGTATGGCGGCAAGCGGCGGATCCAGTGGCGCGAAGTGCTGGCCGGCGAGAAGGCCAAGGATCAGGTGGACAACTGGCTCCCTGACGAGACGCTCGCCACCATTCGCGAGCATCTCGTGGCTATCAAGGGGCCGCTGACTACGCCCGTTGGCGGCGGAATCCGCTCCCTGAACGTGGCGCTTCGGCAGATTCTCGACCTCTACGTGTGCCTGCGTCCTGTGCGCTGGTTCCAGGGCGTGCCGTCGCCGGTCAGGCGGCCGCAGGACGTCAACATGACCATCTTCCGCGAGAACACGGAAGACATTTACGCAGGCATCGAGTACGCGGCCGGGACTGATGGCAACGCCAGGCTCCTGGCTCTGCTGGCGGAGCATTTTCCAAAGGAGTTCGACAAGATCCGCTTTGGCACCCAGGCCAGGGTTGACGCGTGGCAGCAGCAGCTGGAGTCCATCGGCGCTCCCCATCGCGATCTGATGGTCGAGACCGGCCTCGGCCTCAAGCCCGTGAGCCGGCTCGGCACCGAGCGGCTGGTGCATAGTGCCATGATGTTTGCCATCCAGCAGGGAAGCAAGTCGGTGACGCTGGTGCACAAGGGCAACATCATGAAGTTCACCGAGGGTGCCTTCCGCGACTGGGGCTACCAGGTGGCGCGCGACTTCTTCGGTGCAGTGCCCCTCGACGGCGGACCATGGCATGTGATCCCCGAGGGAAAGCCCGGAGCCGGGATCGTGATCAAGGACGCCATCGCCGATGCGTTCCTCCAGCAGATCCTGCTGCGGCCCGCCGAATATGACGTGATCGCGACGCTCAACCTCAATGGCGATTACATCTCTGACGCGCTGGCGGCGCAGGTGGGCGGCATCGGGATCGCGCCGGGCGCCAACATCAATTATGTGACTGGGCACGCCATCTTCGAGGCTACCCATGGCACGGCACCCAAGTACGCGGGCCAGGACAAGGTCAATCCGGGCTCCCTGATTCTCTCAGGCGAAATGATGCTGCGGTACCTGGGATGGGGAGAAGCCGCCGATCTGATCGTGCGCGGGCTGGAGAAAACCATCGGGCAGAAGCGGGTGACCTACGATTTCGAGCGGCAGATGGAAGGCGCCACGCTGCTCAAGTGCAGTGAGTTCGGGGAGGCGGTGGCGGGGAACATGGGGTAGGGATCAGGGGCTAGGGATCAGGGGTCAGGGGCCAGGGTTGAGCGACTTGCACCAGCCCTTCCGCCCTAGTCCCTGACCCCTGATCCCTAGCCCCTCTCCCGTTCCCGCTCCATTTGCCGCCTGTCCCGCTTCGTCGGTCTCCCCTTCTCTTCAAAATTGAATCCCGCGGGTGCGTGCTTGAGTTGCCAGGCCAGCCGCTCCCGTGCCTCACGACTCGCCGCGGTTTCCTCGTACAGCAGTGCCGCCGCACTTGCCGGCCCACGGCGCGCGGCAAGCTCCCGCACCTCGATGATATGTTCGTAGGGACCGAGGCGAATCCGCAGCTGGTCGCCTGATCGCACGCTCGCTGACCGCTTGGCATGCTGCCCGTTCAGTTCCACCTTGCCGCCGGCGACCGCCGATGCAGCGAGGGTGCGCGTCTTGAAGAATCGAGCGGCCCAGAGCCACTGATCGAGGCGGACACGGCCCGGCGCTTGCAGGCTGTTATCATCATTCGCTTGCCGAGACTTTCGCATTCGTTCATTCTATGCCTGCTCCCACCCGGACGCCATGATCCTCTTCACGCTGTCGCTTGCGCTGCTCTGTCCCCTTCCTGTTCCGATGGTGACCCCATCGGTAGAACGACTGGTCGCAGCGGCGGCGGATAGCGCCATCGAGGATGCACGAGCGGCGCTCAAGCGAGGCCAGCCATGGCAC
>DASSHL010000451.1:0-2205 GCA_035692845.1 Gemmatimonadales bacterium | reverse complement strand
CAACCATACGGGGAGAATGCCGTGCGCTGTCTTGCGCTCAACGCATCCTTCGAGCCGCTGACCATGGTCCCGGTGCGGCGTGCTCTTCGTCTGGTCATCGAAGGCAAGGCGGAGATCGTGGAGGCGGACGACGATGATGTCGTTCGAAGTGCGAGGATGGAATATCCCCGTCCCGCCATCATCCGCCTCGTCCGCTTCATCCATGTTCCCCGCCGTTTCCGCCGCCAGGTCACCAACACTTTCCTCTTCGCGCGGGACGGCTACCGGTGCATGTACTGCCACCGGGGCCAGCATGACCTGCGCTCGCGCGAGTGCCTGACCCGCGATCACGTGGTGCCGCTCTCGCGCGGCGGCGGTAACGACTGGGGCAACTGCGTCACGGCGTGCAGCAGCTGCAACACCCGGAAGGGCAACCGGCTTCCTTCGGAGTGCGGCATGCATCCGCTCATGCCGCCAGTGGAACCCCACTTCGTGCACCTGTCGTGGGCGGTCCGGCGTCTTACCGCCACGCAGGCCAAGTACATCCGGCTTTTTTATGGTGATGCCGCCCTGCGGGCACTGGGAGGAGAGTCGGTGCTGGTGGAGGAGCTGGAGGCGTAGGGCATGGGGCGTGGGGCTTGTGACGCCTCATGCCTCACGCCTCATGCCCCACGCCCATCCGCCCACCACCACTCCCAGCCCGACCCCCCATGCCAGCGCCCCGTCCCGTGCCAGATGAAAGACCACGGCGACTCCCTCCAGCCCTGCCAGCATCAGGAGCGCTGCACCGGCAAGCAGCAGCGCCAACCGCATCCGGGCCCGCCCGGCCCAGAACCCGACGAGCAGCAGCGGTAGCGATAACCACAGTGCCGACGTCCAGGGGCTGTGAAGATCAAAGGGGTAGTTGAGCGGGAGGAGCAGCATCCAGCCGAGGCCGGGCGTCAGCGCCAGCCTGGCCTCGTGGCGCTGGCCGGCGATGGTTCCGGCGGCCCAGAGCACTGGCCCGGCCTTTCCGCCTTCGAGCACGGCCCGGGTCGCCGTATCGGGGAGAACTCCCCCGTAGACTCGCACCGTTGGAGTTCGCAACAGTACCCGGGTGGCATGCAGTCGCCAGGAGAAGACCGGCTTCTGTCCCAACTGGCCCAGGCGCGCCAGCGCGAAGCGGCGGGCATCGCGAAGCTCCAGGACCGGTGCGAGCCGGTCGGTGAGGCCCGCGGTCACGACCGTAGCACTGAGTGCGTGCGATCCGAACCGCTCCCGAGCCTCGCTCGCCTCGATCGAGCCATTGAAGTGATCGAGAAAAGGCATCGCAGGCGCCTGGACGAGGCGGGTGGCGCCCGCTGCCGCGTCTCCGGTCAGGAGCCAGCCGGTGAGCCCCAGCAGCGCGAGCCATCCGAGCGCGGCACCGATGGCCAGTTGCCGGGCGGACGCGACGGATGGCCGCCACAGTCCGGGAGCCACCGCGGCCAGGGCGGCGCCGATGAAGGTGCCGAAGCTGTTGGTCAGGACATCGCTCAGGCTCGGGTCCCTGCCGGTCACCAACTTCGCCTGCAGCAACTCGATAGCTAGCGCGAGGGTCAGGCCGGCGAGAAGGGCCCGCGGAGGCCTGAGACCAAGCCATCCGAGCCCCAGGCCCAGTGGCACGAAGAGCGCTATATTCAGCAGCACGTCCACCATACCCTGATTACCACATACCACGCAGTACCACGGCGTCGCCGCCGCTTGCGCAAGCTGGCTCGGCAGCGGTACCAGGGTAAAGCCGGCTATGAGCGCGAGCCAGGTCGCTGTAAGGATCAGTGGGCTGCGACGTTGCTGAATGGGCATGGTCCTGAAAGGTAGCTGGTGGGTGGTCGCCACAACTGCTGTGGGTATTTTGCCGGATGTTCAGCCTTGAGACCCGGGCAACTGTCGAATAAATTGTTGTCAGAAAATTAGATAGCTTATTCCCCGAAGCGGCCTAAGTGGTGGCCTGACTTCTGCATAATTCACCCTGAACGATTGTGCTGAGGGCCAATGGCTTCACCTCGCGTACTGGTGCGGGAGGACACGGAGGGCCGGAAGCGCAGTTGGCGGCCGCCCGCACCCGATTTCGGCTGGAAGCTGCTGGGCTGGGTGGGAGGCGTGCTCCTGATTGTCGGATTGATCGATCTCGGCCTGGCCTTCTATCCGCCGATGTTCGGCAATCCAAACTGGGAGTTCGGGACGGTCAGTTCCCAGTTGAACAGC
>DASSHL010000450.1:0-3247 GCA_035692845.1 Gemmatimonadales bacterium | reverse complement strand
GCGACGGCACCGTTGCGCTCCGTGTCGCGCGCGGCATAGATGAACGTGACTCGGCCTCGCCGAGCATGGGCGAGTAAGGGCTTCCAGGCATCGGGATGAGCCCGGAGCTCGGCGAAGTAGCGACGCTTGAATTCCGTCCAGCGCTCGGGAACATGCCCATACCATCGCCGCAGTTCGGGGCTCGGCGCCACATCCTTGGCCCATTCGTCCAGGCGGAGCCGGGCCTTCGTGACGCCGCGCGGCCACAGCCGCTCGACAAGGATGCGTAGCCCATCCGTCTCCTCCGCGTCATCATACGCGCGCTTCAGCCGGATCATGTCATCGCTCCCTTCCTGCGTTCGGGCCTTGCAGGTAATGACCTTGCCCCAGCGATCCGCGGTGCCCTGGAGGCCAGCCCGGAGGCCCCAGCCGGCTGCGGAACGTCTCGACGAATCGCGGCATCCAGCAAAGGTACTCGGGCGCGAGCCAGCGCCCTGCACCCGCGCGATCGCTCAACCAGCCGTATAATGACAGATGACCAATCCGGACGACCGGGCAGCCGAGCAGGGAGGCAACGTCGCCGCCGGAGCCGTCTTCGGCCCGGACCAGCGAACCAGCGAGGGTCAGGAACGCAGCCTCGCCGACTTCACTACCCCGCGGTCCGTCCTTCGCCTGATTCCCTTTGCCATCCTGATTGGTGCCGTCGCTGCGGTCGTCGCCCTCATATTGCTGGACCTGATCGGACTCATCACCAATCTCCTCTACTATCACCGCTGGTCGCTCGCGCTCGTCTCCCCTGGCGGCAACACACTCGGACTCTCGTCGGTAGCGATCCCCGTCGTGGGCGGCGTGCTCGTCGGGCTCATGGCCCGCTACGGCTCCGAACAGATCCGGGGACATGGCATCCCCGAGGCGATGGAGACCATCCTCGTGGGCGGGAGCAAGGTGAAGCCGCGCCTCACCATCCTGAAGCCGATCTCCAGCGCCATCAGCATCGGCACCGGCGGGCCGTTCGGCGCGGAAGGCCCCATCATCCTGACCGCCGGCGCGCTCGGCTCGGTGCTCGCGCAATTCTTCCAGTTCTCCGCGGCAGAGCGGCGGAGCCTGCTGGTGGCCGGTGCCGCCGGCGGCATGGCAGGCGTCTTCGGTACACCGGTGGCTGCCGTGCTCCTGGGCGTCGAGCTCCTGGTATTCGAGTGGAAGCCGCGGTCCATGGTGCCCATCGCGGTGGCAGCGGCAGTCGCCGAAGTGGTGCGGATGCAGTTCGCGTCGGCCGGCTTGCTCAAGGCCGAGCCACTTTTTCCCACCAGCCTCGCGCTGGCACCGGGATGGGCGCCATTCGGTGGCGCTATCATCATCGGCCTTGCCGGCGGCATCGCCGCGTGGATCCTGACCGAGGCAGTCTACGGCGCCGAGGACCTGTTCAAGAAGCTGCCGGTGCACTGGATGTGGTGGCCGGCGATTGGCGGAGTCGTTGTGGGGCTTGGCGGCTTGATCGAGCCGAGGGCGCTGGGCGTGGGCTACGATACCATTGCGGCCCAGCTGGCTGGCCAACTGGCGCTTGGCGCGCTGGTGTCGATCCTGGTTGTGAAGCTCATCATCTGGTCGATTGCCCTGGGGTCCGGCACCAGCGGCGGCATTCTCGCGCCGATCCTCATGATGGGCTGCTCTGTGGGTGGCATGCTGACGCCCATTCTACCTCATGCGACCGAGGGCTACTGGATCTTCCTCGGCATGGCGGCCGCGCTGGCCGGTGTGACACGCTCACCCTTCACCGCCATCGTCTTTTCGGTGGAGCTCACACACGATGTCGAGGTACTCCTCCCGCTGCTGGTGGTCAGCACCGTCGCACACCTGGTGAGCGTCCTGATCCTCAAGCGCTCGATCCTCACCGAGAAGGTGGCGCGACGTGGCTTCCACGTGCTGCGCGAGTATGAAGTGGGGCCGCTCGAGGCGCTGTTCGTGCGTGACCTCATGGCCACCGATGTGCTGACGGTTGAGCAAGGCAGCGCCCTGGGTGCGGTGCATGCGATGCTCCGGGAGCATTCCGCGATGCGATACCAGCGTTTGCTGCCCGTGACGACGGCCGACGGCCGGCTGGTCGGTGCCCTCGCATGGAATGATGTGCTGGAGCGTGCTGCACTCGGGGCACTCGAGGGCGCGGTGGATGAGGTGATGCACCGGAGCCTGATTGTCGCTTATCCTGATGAGACGCTGCGGAGCGTGGCCAATCGCATGGCCGCCGGCAAGCTCGGCGTGCTGCCGGTGGTGGACCGCGCCAATCACGAACAGTTGCGGGGGCTGATCAGCCAGTTCGACCTGCTCCGGGCGCGCGGCAGGATGCTGGAGGAAGAGCGCCACCGCGAACAGGTGCTGGATCTCAGGATTCTTTCGGGAGTGCGGCGGAGGAGGAAGGGGTAGCCCTCAGCCTTCAGCCCTCGGCCCTCAGCCCTCAGCCCTCAGCTCATACAGGAGCCACCATGTTCAACGCAGTACGCCATTTTGTACACCAGCATCTTTCAAGTGACCATTCACCGAAGTCCGATTTCCAGCAGCCAGCCGTCGATCCGGTTCAGCTTGCTGCGTGTGCGTTGCTGCTCGAGCTGGCACACGCTGACGGCGAATTCAGCGCGGAGGAGCGCGAGCATATCGAGCGCACGCTGGTCCGGCACTTTGGGCTCGATGCGGCAGCCGGCGCGGAGCTGATGCAGCTGGCCGACGCGGAGCGCGAGCGGTCGATCGATCATTTCCAGTTCACGCGCCAGATCACCGCAAGCTATGACCTGGGCCAGAAGATGCTCCTGGCCGAGGTGATGTGGGGCGTGATCCTGGCGGATGGCAAGCTGGGCGACCACGAAGCCTACCTGGTGCGGAAGCTGGCCCATCTGATGGAACTGGAGCCGGCCTATCTGTCGCAGGCGCGGAAGAAGGTGAGTGGGTAAGGGAGACGGCTGGACGGCTGGATTCAGCCGTCCAGCCGTCTTGCCGCCTACAGCCTCGCCACAATCTTCTCCAGAATCTCCCTCGCCAAGTCCTTGTCCCACGTCACAGCCGAGGTTCGCGCCACGACCTCCACATGGGCACCGTCACCCTCGGACTTGATTGTCACGGTGATATCGCGATCAGTGGTGCTGCCCTCCAGCTCGCGGGTCTTGACGCCGCCATCCTCTTCACTGCTGCTCTTGCCCTCGGTGATGTTCATGTCCTGAAAGACCTGCTGCGTGGCCGCATACGCCTGGTCGACCGAGGCCGTCACCAGCGACTCGGC
>DASSHL010000449.1:0-3388 GCA_035692845.1 Gemmatimonadales bacterium | reverse complement strand
CTGGATCGACGAGTGGTTCAAGCGCAACTGGGTGGTGACTGATTTCGAGCTGCCGGTCGAGAACAACCGCCGCTGGCACAACGTGATGGATGCGGAGCAGAACTACGGCCTCATCGGCATGTACGCCGGCGACTCGGCGACCCATCCCGAGCCCGGTGGCGACGCTCAGCGCTGGCGCAAGCTGCCGGTGATGGCGCGGGGAGATGGGATGCTGAAGGCGCTGCATGTGGGGAGTGACGCGGCATTTGTCTACTTGGCGGTCGAAGTCACGAGTCTCGGGTCTCGGGTCTCGAGACCCGCGACCCGTGACCCACGACTCCAGATCGCCATCTCCACCTACCGTGATTCCGTGGGCCAGCACCGGCTTCCCCGCACCGGTGTCACGTCGCCCCTGGGCTTTGAATTCCTGGTGGACCTGCCCTCGCCGGACAGCGGCTCCATGCGGGTACTGCCGGAGTACAACCGCTACGCGAGCATTGCCGATCCGAAGACCGGGGACGACCTCGGCCGCTTCTATCACCGCCCCATCACCATCGTCAACCGGAGCGACGGGCGGTTCGACTCCATGTTCGTCATCACCAACCGGGCGCGATTCGGACGGGACGGAACCTTCTTTCCGGCGCAGGGCGTGGATCGCGGCCGCTTGCGGTTCGGGCGGGCCAGCGCATCCTCGCTCGCCGACTGGTATCTTGATCGCGAGGCGGGGCTGCTGGAGATCCGCGTCCCGTGGGACCTGCTCAACGTGAGCGATCCCTCGTCGCGGACATTGCTCTTCGAGCGCAGTGCCACGGGAGACTTTGGCACAGTGACCGCCGGCGATTTCCGGTTTCTGGTCGTCGCACAGGACAAGACAACGGGTACCATCGAGACACTGGGCCCGTCGCGGGGCTGGCGATGGGATGGGTGGACTGAACCCGCATGGTTTGCGAAAACCAAGCCGGCGTATGATTCGCTCACTGCAACGTGGGGAGCCATTCGATGATGCGGCGCATGCTGGCCCTGGCGACACTCATGCTCGCGTCCGTTGCGTCACTCTCGGCGCAGGCGCCCGAGGGCGACCGGCTCTGGGAAGCGGGAAGTTTTGACCAGGCCGGACAGGCGTACGAGCGCGAGCTGGCCAGCAACCCCCGGAGCGTGCACTCGCTCTACCGGCTTGGCGTCCTCGCATCCTGGCGGGGCGATCTCGACTCGGCGCTGGCGCTCGCGGCCACCGCGCGCGCCGTTGAGCCGACTGACCCGGACGTGCGCCTGCTCCAGGCGCAGGTGCTGTCCTGGCAGGGGAAGCTGCCCGCCGCGCTCGCGCGCTACGACTCGATCATCACTGACAACCCCGACCGGCTCGACGCACAGGTGGCGCGGGCTCGCGTGCTGGCGTGGGCCGCGAGGTTTGACGAAGCCGACAGCGCCTACGCCAGCATCCTGCGGCGCGATCCCGGCAATCCGTCTGCACTGGCGGGCCGGGCCGAGGCGCGCGCCTGGCGCGGCGACCTGAAGGGTGCGGAAGTGATGTACCGCTCCCTGCTCGCCACCGACAGCAGCAACACTGCCGCTCGGCTTGGACTCGCCACGGTGCACTTCTGGCAGGGGCACTCCGCGCTGGCCCGCAGCGAACTCGATCCCGTTCTCGCGACCGACCCCAACAACCGCGATGCGCAATCGCTCGATCGTGCCATCCGACTGGCCCGTCGCTCGTTCGTGGAGCTCGCAGCCGGGTGGAACAACGATTCCGATCACAATACCAGCTGGTGGCAGACAGCCATGGTCACAGTGCCGGTGACCGACCAGCTGGCCGTGTTTGGCAGTGTGGGCCTTCAGGAAAGTCGCGACCCGATCCGGAGCGCCGACCGGCAAATGGCAGAAGCTGGCTTTCGGCTGGGCCTCGGGAAGCTGGGCGTCACGGCTGCCGCTGGCGCGCGGCGCCTCCAGCCTGATGGCGGCGCCGACCGAACCTCGGCGTCGTATCGTGGCGCGCTAACGTACAAGGCGACGCCACGCGTCGCATTCGGTGCTGGATACGCTCACCACGCATTTGACGAAACCGCGCAGCTGATCGCGAGCGGTCTCGACATGGACGAGGCCGAAGCCAACGTTGACCTGGGCCTCACGCGGTCAACGACGCTGACGCTTGGCGGCGGCGGGGCCTGGTTCAGTGATGACAACCAGCGATACCACGTGCTCGCCGCCCTGATGCAGCAGCTGCCGCAAGATTTCTTTGCGGGTGTTTACGCCCGACAGATGGGCTACGACTTCAAGGGCATCGGTTACTTCTCACCTGACCGGTTCCGGACAGGCGAAGTGCGTGGCGGCTGGCTGCACGACGACCTCGACTGGACCGCCCGCGTTGCTGGCGGGCTGGGCCTGCAGCAGGCTTTTCGCGGCGCGGAGACTCAGGCCGAGTGGCACGCAGATGCGTCGGTGGGCCGGAAGTGGGGCGCAGGGAACATGATCGAGCTGTTCGGCGGGGTGTCCAACAGCCTGGAGCGGACGGTGACCGGCGCCTACCGTTATCGCAGCGCCGGTCTCCGGGTCACACTCGGGCTTTGAAGGTCACTATGGCGTGAAGTGCTGATTCACCACCACGATGTAGGTTCCGTCCTCCTGAATCGCGGCGATGCTCAAGATGTAGGTGTGGCCAGGGATGGTGTTAATGGGTCCGACAAGCGGGTCGGGGCCGTGCGTCTGGATGGTGTTGGCCGGCGCAACACCGTAGGTGACAACTGGCCGAATCACATTCTGCTCGGCCGTCACGCTCCATTTCAGCTGCCTGTCCGGATCCGTCTCGGTAAAATCCGTCACGGTGAGCTGGGCCACCGTGCACGCGGGCGTCCAGTCGAAGGTCGGGGTTGTCCCTGAGCTGATCGTGACGCTGGAGATGGGCGAGTCACATCCGCCCCCGTTCTGGGACGTGGAATCGCCACAGGACGCCACCGCCAGTACCAGCGGCAGCAATATGAGCGCGCGCAGTTTCTTCATACCAGCTTGTCCTCTTCCGCTTACGTGGATAGGTCGGGCCCCACTGTCGCGAGCGGTGCGCCCGGGCTCCCCATGCAAGATAAGGACGCCCCGGGCCATGCCAATCGCACTGGCAGGCAGCTAGCCGTAGGGGTGCACCGCGGTGCGCCCCTACGGCTGCAACGGCGCCTGCTTGTTGAAGTCTCCGGCGCGCACCACGGCGAATCGGCTGGGATCCAGGAACTTCCGGACCGCGGCGTTCACATCCGTGACGGACAGCTTCTTCACCTGATCGTCCATGGCGGCATCGAAGGCCATGGTGCGGTCGAGATAGAGGTCCGTGGCCAGCATGCCGGCCAGCGCCGCATCCTGCGCCCGCCGCACGCTCTGCTCCTGCAGCCAGCCGGTGCGGGCTTCGTTCAGCTCATCCGCCGTG
>DASSHL010000448.1:0-3640 GCA_035692845.1 Gemmatimonadales bacterium | reverse complement strand
CCGGTCCTGCGGCGCTCGCCATCCTGGGCTCGGCCACCCGGCTCACGCTGCAGCTGACAATCGCCTTCTTCGGCTTCTACTACCTGCTGCGCTCCCCCGAGCGCTCCTGGGCGCGCATCCGGCCCTTTGTCCCGTTCAGCGCCGAGAATGCCGACTCGCTGCGCAAGCGCTTCAAGGATGTCACGATCTCCACGTTGATTGGAACGTTCCTTACGGCGGCGGTGCAGGGTGCCCTGCTGGGTCTGGCGTTCAAGCTGGCTGGCCTCGCCAATCCGCTGTTCTGGGGGGTGATGACCACGCTTTTCGCCATCCTGCCGGTGGTGGGGAGCGGGCTCATCTGGGTGCCGGCGGTGGTGGTGCTCTACCTGCAGGGACGACTGCTCGCGGCCATCCTCCTCACGATCTGGGGCATCTTCGGGGTTGGCGGCGTGGACAACCTGATCCGGCCCTGGGTCTACCGTCGCTATGCAAGGATCCATCCGTTCATCACAGTGATCGGCGCCTTTGCGGGCATTGCCTATTTCGGGTTGCTGGGACTCCTGATCGGACCGCTGGCCATCTCCTACTTCTTCGAACTGATCCGGATGTACCAGGAGGAGTACCTGGCGCATGTCCTGCCGCCAGCGCCCGAACCGCCGCCGGCACCCAGGAAACGGTTTTCGATTCCGGGGTTCCGGAGGGCGGACGACCCCAAACCGGACCCGGGACCGGAAACGCGGGACGCGGGCAGCTGACGGTCTGCGGTCTGCGGTCTGCGGTCTAAGGTCGACCGACGGTCGACCGATGACTGTTGACCCTCCAGAACAGGTACACGGGTACGCCGACAGCCAATATGACCCCGCCTCGCAATGCATTGGCCGGGTTCGATGCCACTGATCCCACCACCACATAGGCTGCCGCCAGTATGAAGAACAGCGGCAGCACGGGGAAGCCGGGCATCCGGTATCCCGCGTCGCCCGACGGCAAGCCAGCACGCTCGCGCCCGCGATAGACGAACAGCGCGGCGGCGGCGAGGCCGAAGAAGATCCAGTCCGCGAACACCACGTAATCGAGCAGCTGGCCATACCGGTTGGTCTGCACCAGCAGCAATGCCCAGAGCGCCTGCACCACAATGGCCGCGGCGGGCGTGCGATAGCGCGGATGCAGCCGGGCGAAGCGCGCGAAGAAGAGGCCGTCCGCCGCCACGGCCTGGTAGACGCGCGGGCTCACGAGGATCACCAGGTTGAGGAAGCCGAACGTTGAGAGCACGATGCCGAGCGCCACGATGGTTCCTCCCACCGGGCCCATCAGCGCCAACATGGCATCCGATGCCGGCGCCTCCGACGCCGCCAGGCCGGCGGCGCCAAGGCCATGCAGGTAGGTGACATTGGCCAGGATATAGACCAGCACCACGCCCGCCACGCCGATGATCAATGCCCTTGGCAGGTTCCGCTCCGGGGCAACCATCTCTTCGGCGACGAAGTTGGTCTGCTGCCAGCCACCATAGGAAAACAGCACGGGCACCAGCGCCGCGCCGATCGCCAGGATGAGCGTGGGCGGCGCCGCGGGCTCGGGCAGCGCCGCGGCGGGCGCCGGCAGCAGTCCCAGGATCGAGCCCGCACCCGCGGCAATGATGATGGCGAGCGCCAGCAGCTTCAGCACGGTGAAGATGTTCTGCGTCACCGCTCCCCAGCGCACCCCCACGTAGTTGATGACGGAAAGCAGGACGATGGCGCCGCCCGCCACCGGGATCCTCCAAGCCGCCGGCGCGTGCAGCAGCGAGAGCAGGTAGTCCGCGAAGGTGACGGCCACGGCGGCGATCGCACCGGTGCCGATGATGAGCAGCAGGGCCCACGCGTAGAGAAAGGCTGGCAATCCGCCAAAGGCATCACGGATGTACACGTAGTGTCCGCCGGCCCGTGGTACCCGGGCACCCAGTTCGGCGAATACCAGCGCCCCGATGATCGCGATGACGCCACCCAGGATCCAGACCCCGAGCGTGAGCGGTGCGGTGAGCACCCGCTGGGCCACCACCTGCGGGTTCCGGAAGATGCCTGCCCCGATGATGCCGCCCATCACCAGCATCACGCCGGAAAAAAGTCCGACACGCCGGGCGTAGGACACCGGTCCGTCAGCCACGCGCGTCACCGTCCACTTGCATGCGCACCTCGTCGAGTTCCTGGAGAAATTGCCGGGTGAGGGTCACGAGCCTCGCGGCATCGGCGCCGAGCGCGTTCCAGTCTCCTGCCGGCGCCGCGAGCTCGATGCGGCGCGCCAGCTCCGAAACCTGGAAGGCGCCGAAATTGCCCGTGGTCGAGATGAGGCTGTGGGCCGCCGGCGCCAGCTCGGCGGCATCGCGCGCCGCCACGGCGGCCTCGACGCGCGCGAGTCTCGAGGGCAGTTCTTCGAGGACCAGGCGCACGAGTGTCCGCACCAGGGCTGGTCCTCCAATTTCCTGTAGCCGCGTGACGGCGGCCGGATCCATGATCATGCGTGTCCCTGTCGTCGCGGCGCACCTGTGTAGCACAGGCGGCTCGCCGTCGCTATCATCCGCGGCGTATGCATCGCCACGCCCCCTCCCGCACGATGCTCTTCGGTGCCTTCGGGATCGTCTATGTTGTCTGGGGCTCCACCTACCTTGCCATCCGCATTGCCATCGCGACGATTCCGCCACTACTGATGGCCGGGACGCGGTTCCTCGTGGCTGGTGCCATTCTCTATGCCTTCGCGCGCGCGCGTGGTGCGCGCCGCCCCAGCGGGCGCGCAGTGCGCGACGCTGCGCTGCTGGGTGCCCTGTTCCTGTTCCTGGGTAACGGCGGCCTGGTCTGGGCCGAGACGCGCGTCCCCTCCGGGCTCGCGGCTGTCCTGGCCGCGACCACACCCTTCTGGACTGTGCTGATCGAGCGGCTCCGCGGCACCGAATCCGCGGTGCGGCCCGCCGTCTATGCCGGCCTGGCCCTCGGCCTGGGCGGTGTCGTCCTGCTGATGATTCCGGGAGGCCATGAAGAGGCCGTGGACCTGCTGGGCGCCGGAGTCATTCTCGTGGCGGCACTCATCTGGGCTTATGCCATGGTCATCAGCCGGTCACTCACGCTGCCCGAATCCGGGGCGGCCTCCGCTGCCGTCCAGATGCTCGCCGGCGGCCTGCTGCTGATCGTGGCGGGCAGCCTGGGCGGCGAGTGGTCCGGGTTCGCTCCGAGCGGCGCGAGCCTTCGTTCCCTGCTGGGCCTTGGCTACCTCATCGTCTTTGGCTCGCTGGTGGCTTATAGCGCGTTCACCTGGCTCCTGCGCGTCGCTCCGGCCGGCCGTGTCTCCACCTACGCGTACGTCAACCCCGTCGTGGCAGTGCTGCTTGGCTGGCTGCTGGCCTCGGAACCTTTCGGTGCCCGCGAACTCGCCGCCTCGGCAGTGATTATCGCTGGTGTGGTGCTCATTATCTCCGGTCGGACGCGGTCGCCGGGCAGCCGGTCGCATTGACCCGGACGCCGGCCGGCGTATCCGGACAGGCGTCGTTGATGTCGATCACCCCATCCCGGTCCGTGTCGCTGCGCCGCACGCAACCGGTGGCGTCCACCAGCGATCCGGTCGGCGAACCCGGGCAGGCATCGTCAGCATTCCGCACGCCATCCCCATCCTCGTCGCCCGCAGCGGGCGGCCCACC
>DASSHL010000447.1:0-4204 GCA_035692845.1 Gemmatimonadales bacterium | reverse complement strand
ACGAGATGAACAGGCCGTGCCCCGCGCCCTGGTGCACCAGCGCCCCGAATTCCGGCTCGCCCATGAGCCGGGCCACCTCGGCCGTGGACGCGACGATGCCCGCGCCCAGCGCCGAAGCCGCCATCACGTCCAGCGAACGGGCGAAGCCATGCTGCGCGACGACCTGGCCGGCTGATGTCATCAGCAGCACCAGCCGTGCGGACGACTCGGAAAGAAAGGCATCCAGTGGTGGGCCTACCCACGGCTCCAGCGTGCGCATCAGGCGAGCCCTCGCGCCACATCTAGCATTTCGAGGCGAGCCAGGCCGAGATTGGCATCGGCTCCGGTGACGGCCACGACGAGGACATCTGACCCGGCAGGGACCGCGAGGACCGATCCCTGCTCGGCGCGGAGGTGTACGATCGCTGGCGCTGCCATGCCCGCGGCGCTCGTGGCGCGGCTGAGCCGGCCCACCAGGCTCGACGCCAGTGCCGCTACCGCCTGCCCGTCCACGCCATCCATCAACGAGTCCGCAATCACGAGTCCATCCACCGCCGAGACGAGCATGGCGCCACGCACGCCACGGATGGCGCTCACCCGATCGAGCGTCGTGCGCACATCGGTCACGAGACGCGCTCCAGCCATCGGCGCGCCGCTGCACCAGCCCGCTCGGCAATTACCGAAAGCCGGCCGGCCGGCACGCTCGCGTCGCGCGTCGTGAGGAGCACCGTTTCGTCCGTGGGTGCGCTCAGGTGGAGGTTGCCGGCTCCACACTCGGCCACCACGCTCTGCCACGCGCCCAGGTCCAGCAGGCGGGCAGTACGCACCGCCTCACGCGACACGCCCGCCAGGTGCGCCGCAACCGCGTCGCTCACGTCACGATTGTCGGCGTTGCGGATCCCGCCCCCGAGGCGGAGGCCGTTGTGGTCGAGCAGCAGGAGCCCATCACGCGCGCCGTCGAAGCCGTTGAAGAGATCATCCTCGGCGGCCCGGCGGCTCGGCGGCTCGGCGTGCGCTGAGCGCTGAGCGCCAAGCGCTGAGCGCCCGGCGTCGTCCTCCGTCTCGTCCAGCGAAAATGGCACGCCAGCAAGCTCCGCGGCCGAAGGCTCGGCAACGGCTGAGGCCTGCTCACGCTCCAGCGCCTCGCGCACCCGGGCAATACCCTGGGCCAAGCCGGGTGAATCATCCTGCTCCCGGGCCATTTCGAGATGGCGAAGTGCGCGCGGCAAGTCTCCGGCACGATAGTACAGGAAGCCCAAGCCCTTGTGGGCGCCAAGGTGCGAGGGATCGGTCTGCAGCGCATCCATCCAGGCATCGAAGGCAGCTTCGCCGTCCCCGAGATCGCTCTGCACGCGAGCCAGAAGATCGTGCGCATCCGCCAGCGCCGGGTGGCGCGCGGTGCCGGCCAGCGCGACCTTGAGCGCCACCTCCGGCTGGCCCCGCCGCCTGAGCGCCTCGCCAAGCTCAAGGAAGACGCGACTGCCGGGATCGGTGGCGAGCTCGGCCGTCATGGCGCGGATATCGTCAGCCATGCGCCACCCGTGTCGCCTGTCCCAGCAATTTCGCCGCGTCACGCATCCGGCTCACCCATCCTCCCTGCGCATCTTCATCCGCCGGACGGGCCGGCAGTCTGCTCCACGTATCCCACGTTTCCACGGCCTCGTCGAAGCGGCCGTCTCCAGCGAGCGCCACGCCGAGCAGGCGGCGTGCGGCGGCATGCGCCGGATCCGCCTGCGTGATTTCGGCAAACGCCTCCGCCGCATCGCCGGGACGCCCCAGCGCGAGCATCACCCGGCCGAGCACCAGCAGAGTCGGCAGGTGAGGACCGGGCACTGCCTGACGGGCTTCATCCACTGCTTCGAGCGCGGCCGGGCCGTTCCCCGCTATCAGGTACGCATCGGCCCTGGCCAGCAGGTCGGCGATCTCACCACCCACCGCATCTGTCAGCGGAACCTGTCGCGGATCGTCGAGCACGATCACGCCGGCCGTGGCCAGACCGAACAGCGTGCGCGCTACATCGAACTCCGACCGGCGCACGACCGCGGCGAGCTGCCGGACGTCGCGCACGCCGTCCACGGCAGCGAGCACCTCCCACTCGGCGGGGCGCAGATCCATTGGTGCCGAATCGGCGCCGTCCGGGGCTACGAGGCGAGGCACGACATCGAGGTGGGGGATCCTGGATTCGATGCGGCTCCACTCGTCGATGCGCCGCGCGGCTTCCATCAGCAGCGCCTCGGTGGGAATCCGCACGGTCGCCTGGGCAGGCACCGTTTCGAGCGGGGCTTCCGAGAATGAAAAATAACCTTCCGACCAGCCCATCAACTCAAAGATGACCTCCTCCACCTGCGCTCGCACCTGACGCTCCAATTCGCGACGCGTGATGGCGCCGATCTCGACCAGCACATCACCGAGCCGGCGGGTATCGCCGGCCTCCTGCATGTCGCGCGCACGCCGAAGGTCGGCCTCGGCCAGCTTGCCCAGGCGCAGCAGCATGCTGCCGAGCGGGTGCGGGTTGCTGTGAATTTCCGCCGCCACGACGGCGCCCTTGTCGAAGTAGACAGTGCCGCCATTCTGCCGCAGTTCGGACGTAACCTTGAGCACACCTGTCTTCCGGGCGAGATCAAGCAGCTGGAAAACGTCGTGAATGCCCAGCTCGCGAAGCGGTCCTTCAATGGGCATGGCTACTGGCCCCCGCCGCGAGGATGTGCTGGAGATCGCGGGCCGAGCGGGCGCGGCTCCGTGCCGCCGTGGCGAGTTCGGCCCCCGGCGCGAGCTGCACGACCTGGTCCCAGGCACTCACCGCGTCGGCGAACTGCCGTTCACGCGCCAGTGCGACGCCGCGGTAGAACAACGCCTCGGCATGCTGGGGCACGAAACGCAGGATACGATCAAAGCCCTGCAGCGCCTGCGCCGAGCGTCCGTCGTCGAGCAGGGCGCGGCCCAGCAGCAGCAGCGCGTCGAACTCGTAGGGATCGGCGCTCAACAGGTCCACCAGCAGCGTTATCGCGGCCCTGGGTGATTCCGTTCGGCGGGCGAGGTCGGCGCGGCCGAGCGCCGCCGCAATGAACGTCGGCAGCAGGTCGAGAGCACGTCCATACGCTGCGTTCGCCGCAGTCCAGTTTTCCCGGCGCTCCTCCAGTCGCGCGAGTTCCAGCCAGACCTGCACCAGTCCCGCGTCGACGCGGAGCGCAAGCTGGCAGGCGTCGAGCGCTGCTTCCACGTCCCCAAGCTGCGCGCAGATGATGGCCTGCAGCTGATAGAGGTCGGGCTGACCCGGAGCGACGACCAGCGCCTCCCGCACGGCGAACAGGGCCGGCTGCAGCTGGCCCGCAGCGAGGCGCGCGCGCGCGAGCGTCGCCAGCACCTCGGCGTTGTCTCCGCGCCTGGCGGCCAGCGCCTCAGCCAGCGGCAGCGCCTCCGCACCACGATCCAGCGCCACAAGTGCGCGAATCTCGCCCAGCGCCGAGCGCCAGTCATCCTCACGTGCCTCGCGCGCCAGGCGGAACTGCTCGAGCGCTTCGCCGTGCAGGCCACGGCGCGAGTGGATGTCGCCCAGCAGGCCGGCCACGCTGCCCGCCTCGGCGCCACGGCCGCGGGCGCGACCGGCTTCCGCCGTGGCCAGCTCGAGCAGCCCCTTGGCCGCGTAGTCACGCGCGAGCGAGAGCGGATCGTCGGCTGGCTCCGGCGAAGAAGCGGGCTCCTCCTCGGCTACCAGTTCGTCAAAGAGCTCATCCAGGGTCCCGCTGGCAAAGTCGAATTCGCCGGCGAGCAGCTCGCCACCGACATCACTCGTGAGCGGTGGCGCGATGGCGATCGTGGGGTCTTCGTACTGGAGATCGAGCGCCAGGGTGTATTTCTGCGGCACGTAGAACGGCTCCAGCTCCAGCGCGCGCTTGGTCTCGCGCAGCGCGCCATCAAAGTCGCCAAGCTGGCTCATGGTAAAACTGAGGTTGTAATGCGCTGAGGCGAGCGTGTCCTCCGCCTCGACCGCACGCTGAAAGGCGGTGCGCGCTTCGGTGTAGCGCTTGAGCTCCATCATCACGAGCCCCACGCCGTTCCATGCGACCGCGTTGTGCGGCTCTGCCGCAAGTGCCGCGCGGTAGCCTTCGAGTGCGGGCTGCAGCTCGTGGCGCTGGAAGTGCAGCAGTGCGAGGTTGAGGCGCACGGTGATGGGCACGTGCGGCCCCCGCGCGGCGCGGCGGAAGGTGGCGAGGGTCGCATCAGC
>DASSHL010000446.1:0-2327 GCA_035692845.1 Gemmatimonadales bacterium | reverse complement strand
GAGCACGCGCGTCACCGGCCCCGAGACCGGCGAGAGCACCGTCGTGGCCTGGTCACCGTCAAAGGCCACCGTGCCGGTGACTTCGACAACGGGACGGTAGGACGTGGACTTGATGGCGACGAGGTGAAGCCGCTGGCGCTGCGCCGAGGTGACCGTGAGTAGCAGGGAGTCGCCCGCCACGGTGGAGTCGGCCACCTCGTTCTCCGGTGCATCGCTGCAACCGGCGATTGCAAGAAGCGCGAGAAGGGCAAGTGCAGAGCGGGTCATCGGGATTCTCCAGCGGCTCCGCCGACCGGTTCGCCCAAGGCGAGCCGGAGCTGGAAGACCGCATCATTGGCGGCGCCGAGCGCGTCGGCGTACTGGTTCTCGGCATCGAGCAGGGTGCGACGGGCATCAATCACGTCGAGCGCGGACGAGCCGCCGAGGGCATAGCTCCCGGAGACCACGTCGTAGGCATGCTGCGCCTCAGGTAAGAGCTCGTCGCGCAGGTACGTGGCCTGGCGGATGGCGGCGTCGGCCGAGGCCCAGGCGGTGCGCACATCCTGCTCCACGCCGGCCTCGAGATCGCGATAGCTGGCATCGAGTTCACGCACGCGATGGCGGGCTTCGGCCACTTCGCCGCGCTGGTGATTCCAGAAGAACAGCGGCACCGAAAAGCCCAGCCCGAGGGTGTACTCATCGGGACTGCCGTCCACGACATTCTTCTCGAGGGAGAGCGACAGGTCGGGCAGGAAGTATTGCTGGGCGATCGCCGCCGAGGTGCGGGCACTGGAGCGGTCGGCGTCGAGCCCGCGCAGTTCCGGTCGCTGTGCCATAGCCACCGGAATGAGCGAATCCAGCGCTGCTGGTGCCGGGGGTACCGTGAGTGAATCGGCCGGAGCCAGCGGCAGGCGCAGCAGCCGTCCCATCGCGCGATTGAGGCCGCTACGCGCATTGGCCTGGTCGCGCTCGTTGGCGATGCGATCATTCTCCGCCTGGGCCAGTTCCACGCGGGCCTTGATCACATCCAGTCGCGGGACCGTTCCCCCTGCGAAGCGAGCTTCCGTGCGCTGGAGGAAGTCGGCGGCGAGCTGGCGCGCCTGCGCCAGGTCGCGCCCGTGCTGCAGCGCCACCAGCAGGGCGTCGTAGGCCTGCGCCGTTTCAGCAACCACCGCCTGGCGCTGCTGCTCGTAGGCAAACTCAGCCGAGCGCACGGTGGCGCGTCCGGCCGCGCCCTGCATCAGCAGCTTCTGCGGAAACGGCATCGTAACCCCGACGCTCACATCGGAGCCGGTGCGCGTGCCCGGCTTGAATGGCTTCGAGAGCCCGGCCCAATCGGCCGCGATCTCGGGGTCGGGAAATGCGCTCGCCTGGGTGCCCTGGGCACGCACCTGGGCCACCTGTTCTCGTGCGATCGCGAGCAGCGGACTGCCCACGAGCGCCTGTGCGATCGCCTGGTCGCGCGTGAGCGTGAGGCTGTCGGCCGGCTCCTGAGCCTGCAACGACACCGCTACGCACAGCGCGCCAACGACCATCGCCCTGACCATGTGATGCTCCGGCCCAAGGGTGAGGTAAACGGACCTCCGGCAACGGGCCGGGGTCAGCTATGGCGTATCAGGCGATCTGGTGCGGAGGTGCGCGGGAATGAAGAGCGGAAGGTGTGGCCTGGGAAAGATGAACGGCATCGGGTGGAACGACGGCGGGAGCAACATCCACGTCCAGGGCAGTGACCGGCGCCGGCCTGCCTGCCTCGAGGCTCGCCCCCGCAATCGGGGCATCGAGCAGGCAGCGCTCGGCGTGGCACGATTGGTCGCCCCGCGCGTCCAGATGGGTCTGCACCACCCGGGTCCGTCCCGAATGGAACAGGACACCATCGACCACCGGCACCACGAAACTCCCGCCCACGAACAGCAGGGCGAGAAAGAGCGCTCGAAGCCGGATGGCGAGGGGCATGGATTTCAATATACGTGGTGCGGGGGAGATTTGTTCGGGTCAACGGTCAACGGTCAACGGTCGACCGTCGACCGTCGACCGTCGACCCCTCAGGCTGCCGGCGGTGGTTCCTCGCAGTCGCCACAGTCCGCCTCCTCCACGGCCTCGTCGTGCGCCTCTTCGTCCAGTTGGGCGGCCGGGCCATCGCGATGCTCCTCGTCCTCCTCCTCTGCCTCCTGGTCAATCTGGCTGTGGCCCTGGTTTTCCATCTTCCGGGGGTCATCAAAGGTCATCGGCGCAGGCTCCTCCGTCTGCTGCTCCGCGGCAAAGCGACGCCGTTCGTCATCTGTCATCAGCGCGTAATCGCGCGAGGTATTGCGGGCCATTGGGAGCTCCTCGTAAGGGAGGGTTGCTGT
>DASSHL010000445.1:0-17317 GCA_035692845.1 Gemmatimonadales bacterium | reverse complement strand
GGAAACACGGCATCTACCGCGAGATTCCGGTCAAGTACGCCAAGGTGCTGAAGGCGGGGATTCCGATTCGCGCCGGTACGGTCAAGGTGGGGCTCCATGTCCTCGGCGTAACCGATGAACACGGCCGAAAGCTTGGCACCGAGATCAGTGGCGGGAGCAATATCCGCATCCGGATCGGCGATCCCGACGTCACGGTGTCCGGCATGCAGACGTATGTCATTCGTTATCGGTTGGACCGGGGCCTCGGCTTCTTTGACGACCACGACGAACTCTACTGGCAGGTGACCGGCACCAATTGGCCGGTGCCGATCGTAAAGGCGAGTGCCACGGTTTCTCTGCCTACGGACAAAGCGGACAGGGCGGACGGGGCGGACGGTGCGCGAGAGACCGCGTGGTGCTACGCCGGCTGGGCTGAGAGCAGCAGCAACGATCGCTGCACGGCGACGGTCACGGGCCCGGGGCTCTATGCCTTCACTGTCGGCCGCCTCGATCCGGGTGAGGGGCTGACCATGGTGGCCGCCTTCCCCAAGGGCGTCATCGCGGCGCCCACGGCGGCGGACGAACTGCGTGAGAAGGCAGGATTCTGGTGGCCGGCGCTGCTGCCACTGCTGGGATTCCTCGGCATGCTCAGCCGTTGGCGGAGCACGGGACGGGAACCCGACGCCGGCAGCATTGTCCCCAACTGGCACCCACCCGCGGGTGTGCCACCAGGCGCGGCGGGAGCGCTCGCGGACCAGCGCGCCGACATGGACGACATTGTCGCCACCCTGCTCGATCTCGCGGTGCGGGGCTACATCAAGATCTCGGAAGTACCATCAACCCTGATGACCACACTGGGTGAGGACTCCTTTGCTGCGAAGGCGCTGCGCACGCTGGGGCTTTCGAAGACCGACTGGGAGCTCACGCGCACCGACAAGCCAGTGCCCGGTGACCTCGTCAAGTACGAGATGTCGGTGCTCGATGGCGTGTTCGAGGACGGCAGCGCGACGCGGCGGATGAGCGACCTGCACAACGAGTTCTACACCCACATTTCCGGCATCAAGGAAGGAATGTACGATTTCCTGGTGCAGGAGGGGCTGTTCCCGAAGAGTCCCGCTTCGGTGCGGAATGGATACCTGATTCTGGGAACCCTACTGACCATCGCCGGCATCCCGATTGGCGCGGTGACCACCAACGTGGTGCTCGGTGCGGGCATCGCACTCACCGGCATCATCATCCTGGCGTTCAGCGGCCTCATGCCGGCCAAGACCCCGGAAGGGACTCGGCGCTGGCGCGAGGTGATGGGTCTCGAGGAATACATCCGCCGAGCGGAGAGATCAGAGCTCGAGATGTCGCAGGGACCCAAGCGCACCACCGAACTCTTCTCGGCGCTCCTGCCCTACGCGGTGGCGCTCGACGTGAGCGACATCTGGGTCAGCCAGTTTGCCGGTGTGCTCGCCTCTCAGCCGCCCACCTGGTATGCGGGAACACCCGGCCACTTCAACGTGGGCAACTTCAGCAGCGGGCTTTCCAGCTTCCAGACTGCGGCCACGCGCACCATGGGCTCCTCTCCCGGCTCGAGCTCGGGCTCGGGCGGCGGCGGGTCCGTGGGTGGGGGCGGGGGCGGTGGTGGAGGGGGGAGCTGGTAGGCGGTGGGATGGGCGGGCCGAGGCTAATTCGCTCCTCATCCTGAGCGCAGCGAAGGATCTACTTACCCAGTCCCGAACCGGGCCAGTAGATCCTTCGGCCGCGTTACGGCCTCAGGATGACGTACCCAATGCCTTACGGCGTACGACTCACATGCCCATCCGGCCCATCTTGCCCATCATGATCAACAAATCCACCCTATTTACCGTATTGATCAGGATGAAATCTCTCCTTTCCTGCGTCCTCCCTTTCCTTATAGTAGCGTGCGTTGGCACTCCGTCGGTGCAAGGAGTGGCCGGGACCGCGCCCGGGCCTGCGGAGCCGTGGATTCCACCGCTGTCCGTGACGCAGCGAAATGCCGCCGACACGGTCACCCCGGAGATTGCGCTGCCGCCGGATATCGCGGAGCGGGCCAGCCACCTGACCCTGACGGAGCTGATCGACATCGGGCTCCGGAACAACACCGCCACCCGCCAGTCATGGGCACAGGCTCGGGCCGCCGCCGCCAGCTATGGATCGGCACGGGGTGAGTGGCTGCCGACGCTCGACGCCGACGTCAACACCACCCGACTCAAGACCACGGCGAGCCAGGGCCGTAGCGCGGTCACGCAGTCGGTCTTTGCGCCCAGCCTCTCGCTCTCCTGGTTGCTGCTGGATTTCGGCGGGCGAAACGGCCGGGTGGGATCGGCGCGAGAGCAGCTCATTTCGGCTGACTTCACCCACAATGCCGTGCTTCAGACTGCCGTACTGCAGATCGAAGTGAGCTATTTCCAGTATGTGGCGACGCGGGCCTTGCTCGAGGCGCAAGCGACCTCGCTCAAGGAAGCCCAGGCCAATCTCTCGGCTGCAGAGGAACGGCGCCGCGTGGGGCTTGCAACCATCGCCGATGTCCTGCAGGCCAGGACCGCACTGAGCCAGACACAGCTCACCATGCAGAGCACCGAGGGATCGCTCGCAACAACGCGCGGCGCGCTGGCGCTCGCGCTCGGGCTCCCGGCCAACGTGCCATATGACGTTGACACCACCGCGGCCGATGTGCCGGTGGCGGTGCTCGCTGACAGCGTACAGCAGCTTATCGACGCGGCGGTGGCCGGCCGTCCCGATCTTGCCGCGGCCCGTGCCGACGCCGAGGCGGCGGGCGCACGGATTGGCGACGTGCGGTCGGCGCTGCTGCCAGAGCTTCGGCTCAGTGCCAACGCTGGCCGGACCTACGCCACGAGCATCCCGAATGGCTCCGACAACTACACCGTCTCGCTCGGGCTCAGCATCCCGATCTTCAGCGGTTTCTCCCGACGCTACGACCTCAAGAGCGCACAATACTCCGCCGACGCGGCGCGGGCCCAGACCGCGAGCCTGCGCCAGCAGGTGATCTTCGAGGTCTTCAGTTCGTACTACATCCTGCAGACGGCCACCCGCCGAGTGCACACGGCGGACGACCTGCTGGCAAGCGCGGAACAGTCCACCCAGGTGGCACTCGCACGGTACAAGGAAGGCGTCGGCACCGTGCTCGACCTGCTCGCCGCCCAGAGCGCGCTCGCTGACGCCCGGGCCCAGCGCATCCAGGCCCGTCTGGAATGGAACGTCTCGCTGGCGCAGCTGGCTCACGACGCCGGCGTGCTCGACATCCAGGGCGGCAATTCGCTCCGACTCATCCAAGACTCGACACCCTCGGCTCCCGGCAATGACTGATTTCCCCTCGCGACTGCCGCTCCTCAGCTGCCTCCTCCTCCTCGCCGCCTGCGGCGACGGCAAGGTGCCAGCACCCGCGCCGACGCCAGTCACCGTCGGCATGGTGAAGCAGGGACCGGTTCCCTACGAGCTCTCGGCGACCGGCACGATCGAGCCGGTGCAGACGGTTGCCGTGGCACCGCAAGTGAGCGGGCAACTGGTAAATGTGGCATTCCACGAAGGCGACAACGTCAAGAAGGGCCAGGTCCTCTTCGAGATTGACCCGCGCCCGTTCCGCGCGGCGTTGCAGCAGGCGCAGGCAAACCTGGCCGGCGCCAAGGCGCGGGCGGAGCAGACCGAGCAGCAGGCCAAGCGCTACGCCACGCTGGCGGAGAAGGAGTTCGTGACCGCGCAGCAGAGCGACCAGGCGCGAGCGGATGCGCTCTCGGCAAGCGCAACACTGGCCGCGACCCAGGCAGCCGTCGACGAAGCACGGCTGGATCTCCAGTATGCAACTATTCGGGCGCCCATCAGCGGCCGGACGGGAAGCCTGCTGGTGCGGGAAGGCAACCTTGTGCGTGCGTCGGATCCTTCCCCGCTGGTGACCATCAACCAGATCCGGCCCATCCTCGCACGCTTCTCGGTGCCGGCCGGCAACCTCGCGGAGCTCCAGCGGCGGCGCGAAGATTCGCTGCCGGTGCGGGTAGAGCCGACGGCCGGCGGTGACGCCAGCGTGGGCACGCTCGACTTCATCAACAACGCCGTCGACACAACGACGGGCACCATCCTGCTCAAGGCACGCTTCCCGAACGAGGATGGCCTGCTGTGGCCCGGTGAATTCGTGAATGTCCGGATTCGCCTATATGTGCAGGACAGCGCGCTCACCGTGCCGTCTCCTGCGGTCGTGTCGGGCCAGTCGGGAACGTTCGTGTTTGCGATCAAGCCGGACAGCACCGCGGCCATGGTGCCGGTCACCGTCCAGCGTACCAATGACAGTCTCGCCGTTGTCACGGCGGAGCTGCAGCCGGGCAACCAGGTGGTCACGGATGGCCAGATCCTGCTTCGGGATGGCGCAAGGGTACAGATCCGCAAGCCAGCCGACGCCGTGGCGAAGGAGGGCACATGAATATCGCGGGACTCTTCATTCGCCGGCCGGTGATGACCACGCTCGTCATGATCGGCATCCTGCTCTTCGGCATCGTGGCGTACCGGCTGCTGCCGGTGAGCGACCTGCCGTCGGTGGATTATCCCACCATCAACGTGAGCGCGAGCCTTCCAGGCGCGAGCCCCGAGACAATGGCGTCGGCGGTGGCGACGCCGCTCGAGAAGACCTTCTCCACGATTGCGGGCCTCGACGCCATGACGTCGAGCAGCGGCCAGGGCAGTACCTCCATCACGCTCCAGTTCACCTTGAGCCGGGATGTGGATGCGGCCGCGCAGGACGTGCAGGCGGCCATCTCGCAGACGCTCCGCCGGCTGCCGCAGGACATCCTGCCGCCCAGCTTCCGCAAGGTGGACCCTTCGGCCAGCGCCATTCTCTACCTTGCGCTTCGCACCAGCACGCTGCCGCTGCAGCAGCTCGACGAGTACGCCCAGACAACGCTCGCGCAGCACCTCTCGACCATCGATGGCGTAGCGCAGGTGCAGGTGTACGGCTCGCAGAAGTATGCCGTGCGCATCCAGCTCGACCCGCAGCAGCTTGCCCTGCGCAACATCGGCATCGACGAAGTGTCACGCGCCGTGCAGAATGGCAACGCGAACCTCCCCACCGGCATTCTCTGGGGCACCGACAAGGCCTACTCGGTGGAGTCGAGCGGCCAGCTCGATGACGCGGGCGATTTCGGCCGGCTGATCGTGACGTATCGCGATGGCGCGCCCGTCAGGCTTCGGGACCTGGGGCGGGTCATCGACAGCGTCGAGAACAACAAGAACGCGAGCTGGTACAACGGCGAGCGCGCCATTGTGCTCGCCATTCAGCGGCAGCCGGGCACCAACACGGTCGCCGTAGCGCAGCGGGTGAAGGACGAGATCGCCCGGATCAAGCCGGAGCTGCCGGCATCAGTGGATATCCAGACATTGTATGACCGGTCGGTATCCATCCAGGATTCGGTGACCGACGTCAAGACTACGCTGTTCATCACGCTCTGCCTTGTGGTGATGGTGATCTTCCTTTTCCTCAGGAACGTCCGGGCCACGATCATCCCCAGCCTGGCGCTGCCCATGTCGCTGGTGGGCACGTTTGCCGTGATGTACCTGCTGAATTACAGCCTGGACAACCTGTCGCTCATGGCGCTCACGCTCTGCGTCGGGTTCGTGGTGGACGATGCCATCGTGATGCTCGAGAACATCGTGCGCCACATCGAGCACGGCGAAGGGGTGATGGAGGCCGCGCTGAAGGGCAGCAAGGAGATCGGTTTCACCATTCTTTCGATGACGATCTCGCTGGTCGCGGTCTTCATTCCGGTGCTGTTCCTGGGCGGGCTGGTGGGTCGATTGTTCCATGAATTCGCGGTGACGATCGGCGTCGCCATCCTGGTCTCCGGCTTCGTCTCCCTCACGCTCACGCCGATGCTCTGCAGCCGGTGGCTCAAGCCCCACCCGGAACAGGAGAAGCATGGCCGGTTCTTCAACACGACTGAACGGGCGTGGGAGCGCACGGCGTCGGCCTATGACCGGAGCCTCGCATGGGTGATGGACCGCCGGGGCATGGCGATGGTCTTCAGCGCGCTGATCCTGGTGGCGACGCTCTTCCTCGCCCGCGTAGTGCCCAAGGGCTTTATCCCGAGCGAGGATCAAGGCCAGCTCTTCGGCACGACGGAGACCGCCGAGGGGACCAGTTTTGACAACATGATGCAGCACCAGATCGCGGCAGCGGCCATTGTGCAGGCGGACTCGAACGTCGAAGGGTTCATGTCCTCGGTGGGCGGCGGACGCGGCTCGACCAACCAGGGCTCGCTCTTCATTCACCTGAAGGACCGATCGGAGCGCGACCTCAGCGCCGACGAGGTGGCGCGCGAGCTGACGCGGAAGATCGCCGCCATCCCGGGCCTTCGCGTCTTCATCCAGAATCCGCCGGTCATCAATGTCGGCGGCCGGCGGTCCAAGAGCGAATACCAGTTCACGCTGCAGGGAGCCGACATCAATGAGCTCTACGCCGGTTCGCAGCGGATGGAAGCCCGCATGCGCGAGCTGCCGGGACTCACCGATGTCACCAGCGACCTGCAGATCAAGAACCCGCAGGTGCAGGTCGCCATCAACCGCGACCGCGCGGCCTCGCTCGGCATCGACGTGACCCAGATCGAGGAGGCGCTCTACAATGCCTACGGGTCTCGGCAGATCTCCACGATCCTGACGCCCAACAACCAGTATCAGGTGATCATGGAGCTGCTGCCGGAATACCAGAAGGACCTGTCGGCGCTCAACCTGCTGCACGTCACTGGGCGCGAGGGAACGGCAGTGCCGCTCGGTTCGCTGGCTACGGTGACGCCGGGAACGGGGCCACTCACCGTAAATCACTCGGGACAGGTGCCGTCGGTGACACTCTCGTTCAATCTCGATGAAGGTGTGTCGCTGGGCGCTGCGGTTGCCGAAGTGGAGGGCGCCGCACGCGAGGTGCTGCCGTCGAGCATCAGCACCGCGTTCTCCGGCACGGCGCAAGCGTTCCAGGAAGCGCAGCGCGGACTGCTGATGCTGCTGATCCTCGCCATCGTCGTGATCTACCTGGTGCTGGGCATCCTGTACGAAAGCTTCGTCCATCCGCTCACGATCCTGTCGGGACTGCCCTTCGCGGGATTCGGCGCCCTGCTGGTGCTGGTGGTGTTCCGGATGGACCTCAGCGTCTACGCGTTCGTGGGCATCATCATGCTCATCGGCCTCGTCAAGAAGAACGCCATCATGATGATTGACTTTGCCGTCGAGGCGGAGCGGAATGAAGGGCTCTCGGCGCGGGAAGCCATCCTGGAGGCTGCGCGGGTGCGGTTCCGGCCCATCATGATGACCACGATGGCGGCGCTGATGGGCACGCTGCCGATTGCGCTGGGTGCTGGTGCGGGCGCGGAATCGCGCCGGCCACTGGGCGTGGCGGTGGTGGGCGGACTCGCATTCTCCCAGCTGATCACGCTCTACATCACGCCAGTGGTGTACACCTACATGGACGCGTTCCAGAAGCGGCTGGGCCGGAAGCGGGAGGGCGTTGAGGCAGTGCCGGAGGTGGCTTGAGGGTCGAGGGTCGAAGTGACGGCGCTGATAAGCTCCTGCCTGCCTTGCTCGCCCTGCTCACCACGGGATAGACTTGGACACAGGCTGGTCTCAAGAAAACGCCCTGAGAGGTACCCCCATGATCACACTTCTCCTGCCCGCGTTGCTCTCGGCATTGGCGACGGCAACTGACCTGCCACCGGTACAAGCCGTGAGACCCGCGGATCCATCTGCGACATCTGCCATTTCATCTGCGTCAGCTGTGGATCAATCGGCGGACCCGGATACCCTCCTCACCGAGTGGACGGTGCCGTGGGAGCGGAGCCGCCCGCGCGATCCGTTTGCTGACGCGCAGGGGCGCGTCTGGTTCGTGGGACAGGCCGGCAATTACGTGGCCTATCTCAAGCCTGCAACTGGCCAGTTCAAGCGCTACGAAGTGGAAGAGGGCACCCATCCGCATAACCTGGTGGTGAGCCCCAAGGGCGAAGTGTGGTTCACCGGCAATCGGAACGGCCGGCTGGTGCGGCTCGACCCTGCGACTGGCAAGCTCACCAACTACATGATGCCTGATTCAGCGGTGGAGGATCCGCACACCATGACGTTCGATGCGGCTGGCGACGCATGGTTTACCGCCCAGCAGTCGGACGCCGTGGGGCATATCGATACCAGGACCGGCACCATCCGTCTCTGGCACACCGAGTCCGGCAGCCGGCCCTATGGCATCATGGTCGCGCCGGACGGGAAGGTGTGGTTCGATCTTTTCGGCACCAACAAGCTGGGCATGATCGACCCGAAGGTCATGGAGGTGAAAACCTTCGCGCTGCCGAACCAACGGAGCCGTCCCCGGCGCATTGCCATCACCCATGACGGCATGATCTGGTATGGCGACTACACCCGCGGTTACCTGGGCCGACTCGACCCGAAGACGGGTGACACGAAGGAGTACGCCCTGCCCGGCGGCGCCATGTCGCTGCCCTATGGCATGGCGCTCGATGGCCAGGGACGAATCTGGGTGGCGGAGACCGGCCTCAGGCCCAATCGGCTCGTGGCCTTCGATCCGGCACGGGGCATGTTCACGGATACCGTCCAGGTGGGCGGCGGTGAGGTACCCAACACCATCCGGCACATGACGTATGACAGCCGCACCAGCGCCATCTGGTTCGGGACCGACAGGAATACCATTGGGCGGCTGGTGGTGCGAGGGCGGGAAACAACGTAAGGCGGGAAGACGGGAAGATGGGAAGGTCTGGAGGAATGAGTACTTCCCAACCTCCCGTCTTCCCGTCTTCCCGTCTCCAGAGGCGCCGATCGGAATCGAACCGATGAATGGAGGTTTTGCAGACCTCTGCCTTACCACTTGGCTACGGCGCCGGAGCGGAGAAGAATAGCGCCGGAACGGACCACCGCAAAGACGTCGCCAAGTTGCTGCCCGCACAAGACTTCCCCGCCTGACGTATCATCCTGAAACTTCGACGCGCTCAACCCCGTACTGCCCGCCACGTTGCGACCACGGGCATGACGGGAGAAAGCCGATGTTGCGATCACTGTTGCGACTGATCCTGGGCTTCGGGCTGCTGCTCATGCTGGCGGTCACTGCGCTGACCCTGCGCACCCCTGCCCGCTCCCGCCAGTGGCTCGCTGAGTACGACTCCACCAAGCATTACCTGGCGACCGCCGACGCCAACTTCGACTGGATCGCTGCCAGGAAAAAGCTCGACCTCCCGGGACTGGACTCCGCTACCCGCGACCGGGTTGCGCATTCCTGGTCTTCGCTCAGCGCTGCGTGGACCGTGCGCAGCTTCGTTCGCCAGTTCGATGATGGCCACACACGTGCCCGTATCCGGCCTGCGCTCTGGTGGCAGGGCGTTCGAGGAGCCACTGCCGACCCCGCTTCCTCGAGTGCTACAGAGATCGCCGAGCCGCACATGGTGCCTGCCGAGCACATGCTGCATTCCAGCATGTCCGCCGCCGAAGCATGCAACAGCGCCGGGCTCGACGTAAATGCGCGCCCCGATGGCTGGTCGCTCCCCTTCCCCGACGCTGCCGGTGCCGAGCTGATGCCCGACGCGGAATTTCCCGCAGTGATTGTTCCGCTGCCCGGTGGCCGCAAGGTTGGCGTCCTGCGTGTCGCCAGCTTCGGCCACGAGCACTTCGGGCCCAGCTGCGAGCGGGCGTGGGCGGCGTATCGAACGTCGCTGCCCGTGCCTTGCACCGGCGACTGCGTCTCCCGGCTCGATGCCGCCGTCATGCGGGAGGCTGGTGAGCGCGCCGCGCACGTGGCGCGCGAGCTGCAGCGCCGCGGAGCCGATGCCGTGGTGGTAGACCTTACCGGTAACGGCGGCGGTTCCGAAATGGCGGACGCCATGGCACGAGCTCTCACCGATACCCAGCTGCACCTGGCTTCCAGTGGCTTTATCCGCCACCCATTGCACGTGGACGACCTGCGTGAAATGCGCGAGGCAATTGCCAGCGACAGCGCGCGCGCCACGCCTGCTCAACGGGTGCTGATCGCCGGCGCCGAGGCGCGGATCGATTCGCTTCTGGCGGAGGCGGAAGCGCCGTGTGACCGGGACCCCGTGTGGATCGGTGATAAGCCGGGATGCTCAAACGTCGTCCTGGCACCACCACTGGCGAGCTATGTCCCTCCCGGCACACTGGCTGGGCTGGAGAACGGCTGGGTGATCTGGCCGGCGACATGGCATGGCGCCAGGGAGGGGATCTACAGCAGCCCGCTCCTGGTCTTGCAGGATCATCGCTCGGCTTCGGCCTCGGAGGAGTTCGCGGCCCGGCTTCGGGACAACAACGCCGCCACTATCATCGGGAGCAGGAGCTACGGCGCGGGCTGTGGCTACAGCAACGGCGGCACGTCGCTCGAGCTTCGCGCTCTGGGCCTGCTGGTGCGAGCACCTGACTGCCAGCGACTGCGCATGGATGGCTCCAACGAAACCATGGGCGTGGCGCCTGATGTGGATGCGGTCTGGAGCGAGGGTGATAGCGGCGTGGACAGCGTGAGGAAGGCGATCGCGGCGGTGGAGTCGGTCGTGCGTGTGTCCCAGCAATAGGTTCAGGATGGAGCGCCGTTTCGTCTTGCCAGCAGGTCAGCCACGGCGGCGGTGAATGCCGCCGGGGAGAACGGCTTCTGGATGAACGGCTCATCCGAGCCCAGCAGGCCGCGGCGCATGATTTCTTCGTTGGTGTGGCCACTCATGAACAGCACCGGTATGGCCGGCCATCGCTCGCGAATGCGATGCGCGAGTTCCCATCCGCCGAGGTTCGGCATGATCACATCGGACACGACCGCGGTAATGTCGCCGCGTTGGCGTTCCAGTATCGCGAGCGCCTCATTGCCGTCCTTCGCAACGGCGACGTCAAATCCCGCTTCCTTGAGCGT
Source organism: Gemmatimonadales bacterium (assembly GCA_035692845.1). Lineage (GTDB taxonomy): Bacteria > Gemmatimonadota > Gemmatimonadetes > Gemmatimonadales > GWC2-71-9 > CAMLHP01. Next base: position 6,435 of record DASSHL010000445.1, on the reverse strand, counting down.
CCGCCTTAGCAACGCCTGGACCAACGGTTCATCCTCCACCAGAAGGATGGTTCCCAGCCCCGCGGGTACGGCACGGGAACGGGCGCCCGTGGATGTCGCAGCAGCGGGTTTCGCGGTTTCGGGAAGCTGAAGCCGGAAGCTGGTGCCGTGACCCGGCTCGCTCTCCGCCCAGATGTAACCGCCCGACTGCTTCACCATCCCGAACACGGTCGCGAGACCGAGGCCGGTGCCCTCGCCAACTCCCTTGGTCGTGAAAAAGGGCTCGAAGATACGCTCCCGCGTCGCCGTATCCATGCCGTAGCCGGTGTCGGTAACCTCGACCTGGACGTACGGCCCCGTACGAATGACGATCTCCGGGTGGCGCCGCACCAGGTCATCGCCTATGTGGATGTTGGATGTGGTCATGGTCAACACGCCACCCTGCGGCATTGCGTCCCGGGCGTTGAGCGCGAGGTTGATGATCACCTGCTCCATGCCCAGAGGGTCGACCACGACCCAGGGCCTCGGCGCGTTGAGCTCCATGTGCAAGGTCCGGTCGGCACCTAGCAGCCGCCGGATCGCCCCCTCGAGTCTGCCAAGCAGCGCGTGGCAATCGACCGGCTTGGGCTTGAGCACCTGGCGGCGGCTGAAGGTCAGGAGCTGACGGGCGACTTCCGCCGATCGGCTTGCGGCCTGGTGGATCGCGTTAAGCTCTTCGCGGGAAGGATGGCCCGGCTCGAGTCCCTGCAGCGCGAACTCGGCGCTGGCAAGGATCACGGTCATCATGTTGTTGATTTCGTGGGCCACGCCTCCGGCAAGCCGGCCGGTGGACTCCAGCTGCAGTGCCAGCCGGGCCTGCTCATCGGCGCGGCGCTCCTGGGTCAGGTCGGTCAGGACCCAGACCACACTGGGCAGCTCGCCCGCTGATTCCCGTACCGGCACCGAACTGACCCGGAGCCAGCGGCTGCCCACTTCCACGCGCCAGCTCCGCTCCTGCCCCGGCGGCCCCGTATCTGCGAGGCTGGTTGACTGGGCCACCGCCATCGAGAGATCGGCGAACCGCTGAGCATCCGTGCGGCCCTGTCCACTACCAAGCAATTCACGAAAGGCCCGGTTGCAGCGGCGGATCTGGCCGTCGGGGTCAGTGATGCAGACACCCTCGACAATGGTATCGAACGTCGTGCTCCAGTCACGCGCGGCCGCAAAGGTCTGGCGCTCCGCCTCGCGCGCTCGCAGCAGTGAGCGCACGGTCGCGAGCATCACGAGCGGATCGACCGGGTGCGTCAGGTAACCATCGGCGCCGTTGTCGAGGCCACGTGCCTGGCTCGCCGAGTCGGTGAAGCTGGCCGACAGGTGCAGGATGGGAATGTCAGCGGTGCGCCGATCGTTCCTCAGTCGTCGCGCGACCTCGAGGCCGCTGACGTCCGGCAGCTTGATGTCGAGCACCATCAGGTCCGGCTGCTGGGCGATCGCCACATCGATGGCGTCCTGGCCGGTGGCCGCCTCAAGGACCTCGAATCCATTGGCCCGCAGCTGCCGAGCGATCGCGTACCGGTTGGCCTCGGTGTCATCGACGATGAGGAGTCGCGAACGGCGTCCGGATGGGTCAGGCATGCTGCACTCGCACGGCGGGCAGCGCCAGATGCGCCGAGGCCGGGCTCCGGCTGGCTTCGGGCTGGTAGATGCGAGGAATCCGCAGGATGAACTCGGAGCCGATCCCCACGATGCTCGTCACGGTGAGGGAGCCACCCAGCAGTTCGGCAAGCTTCCGCGAAAGTGGAAGGCCCAGGCCAGCACCAGCGTGCCGCTGCAGCGGACCCTCCACCTGCACGTACTCCTCGAAAATGTGCTCGATGTTGTCCGGCGCGATACCAACTCCCGTGTCGCGAACCACAAACTGGACCATCTCCTCGCCAGTCCCCATGGAGGTCGACACGCGGATCTCGCCGCGCTCGGTGAACTTGATAGCGTTGGCAACGAGGTTCCTGAGAATCTGCGACACCTTGCCCTCATCCGTCTGCAACATCAGCGCAGCGTCCACCGGCTCGACGATGAGGAGCACGAGGTCAGTCAGCAGCAGCGGCCGGAGCATGCCTCGCAGCGTGGCCAGCAGGTCAGCGACCCGGAACTCGGATGGCCGGACGCGATTGACGCCCGCCTCAATGCGCGCGAGGTCCAGCAGATCACTCACCAGTTCAGAGAGGTCCGTGGCCGCGCTCTGGATCATGCCGACCTGCCGCTCCTGCTCACTGGTCAGGCCACCATCCAGCCGATCGAGCAGGAGCCGGGTCAGGTTCCGTATGGCGTTGAGCGGCGTCCGCAGTTCGTGGCTGATATTGGAAAGAAACTTGGACTTGAGTTCCGAGGCCCGGCTCAGCTGCATGGCCCGGTCATCCAGTTCCGCATAGAGCGCCAGCACTCCCCGGTTGGTTTCGGCGAGTTCGCGGTTCAGCCGTTCAACCTCGGTCTGGCGCTCGCGCAGTTCATCGAGGGCCAGGAGCAGCTCGTGATTCCGTGCCTGCAGCTCGGCAACCGGATCGTCCGAGGCCGCGCTGCGAAGGTCATTGAGCACTGCCTGCACGCGCGCCGGCGTGAGCGTCTCTACCGCGGCCGGGAGCGGCTTGCCCATCGTAACCGTCGTCCCGCCATTCTCGCCCTGGCTGATGGCAAACTGGTCCATCAGGCGCCGGGCGCCCTGGATGCCAAGCCCCATCCCGGTGCTCGAGACGTAGCGGCCGTCGAGGACGGCCGCGAGATCCCGGATGCCGGGGCCGTCATCGGCCACGCGTATCAGGAAAGCCGCGGGCTGTTCCGTGGTCACGGAGAACGCAACCCGTCCGCCCGTCGCGTACTCATAGGCATTGCGGGCAATTTCGGACACGCTGGTTGCCAGGCGGGTCTGATCCTGGGTATCGAAGCCGAGCAGCATGGCGAGGCGGCGGGCATACTGCCGCACCAGGACCACGTCCGCTTCGTGGCGGAGTTCCGCGCGCAGCAGCAGCGTCTCGCCCGTCACGGCAGCGGCTCCTGTGTCCCGAGCCGGCAGGCGACGACGGAGTGGTCATCCAGGTCCCGTGCATGGTCGCGATAGAGGATGCCGGCCACGATGGCGGGATCCCGCCGCAACAGGCCGGGGTACGCCTCCGCTTTCCAGCGGCTGCTGACCCCATCAGAGTGAAGGATCAGCATCGTTCCCTGCTGCCATGGATAGGTCAGGACACGGACGGGCCTGGCCTGATGTCCAACGATGCCGTTATGGGAAACCAGCGAGCGGGAGTGGGAGCCGGTGAGGAGGTACCCCGAGATGTTACCGATCCCTGTGTACCGGAGTTCGCGAGTGGCTGGATCGATCTCGGCGATTGCCGCCGCAGCCCCTCGGGTTGCCCGCAGGCCCTGATGCAGCACGGTCATGAGTTCTGCCAGGTCCTTCTGCCCATGCTCGCAGAAAAGCAGGGTTGCCGCGTTCGCGGCATCGGCGGCACTGCGGCCATGCCCCAGGCCGTCGACCACCAGCACCAGGGTCCGGCCTCCCACGGACAGAGTGGCCCACGCGTCACCCGAGACAGTCTCGCCGCGAATCGGCAGCGCCAGACCTGCGATCCGGGCGCCATGCGCCGCGCCGGATGGTCCGGTTGCATGCACGCGCGCGAGTGCTGCGCTGCCCTGACCAGGGACGGAGTAGAGATCAAAATCGCTGGCGAGACGGCGGACCGCACCGAGGCCGGTACCCATGGTCCCACCAGTGGAATATCCGTCCCGCAGTGACTCGGTGATGTCACGGATGCCCGGGCCCCGGTCGAGGCACAGGACTTCGACGCCGGCGCGTGGCGAATCGGCGGTGATCCGGAGGAGCAGCTCCCCTCCGCCGGCGTGCTGCACGGCGTTGCCGGCCAGCTCGGACACCACCAGGCTGAGGTTGCCTAGCGCGGTGCCGTCGAGGCCGGCCTGGCTCCCCAGCGCGGCCGCAGTCCGGCGCGCCTGTCCGATCGTACTGCTGTCAGTCAGGCGGCACGAGATGGACCGGTTGGTCGCTGGGGAGCAGCCGGAGACGTCATCGCCAGCGAACGGCTGAAACACGTGTCCCCTCGCCGGGCTTCGACTGGATGTCGAATTCGCCCATGAGGCGTCGCGTCCCGCCCAGGCCAAGCCCCAGTCCCGATCCGGTGGAATATCCATCGCGAAGCGCCAGTTCAATATCCGGGATTCCCGTCCCCTGGTCTTCGAATATCATGCGCAGGCCCTTTCGGGTACCCTGTTCGAGTATTTCAATTCTTGCGTTGCCGCCACCACCATGGTCCACCGTGTTGCGCGCAAGTTCGCTCGCGGCGGTCACGATCTTGGTCTGCTCCACGAGGCCGAAGCCCATCTCGATGGCACGCGCCCGCACCAGCTGGCGGATGGCAACGATGTCGGCGGCGCTGCGGAGCGGCAGCAGGTCACCAGCCAGCACCGTCATCGGCGTCCCCGCTGCCTTCCTGTTCCCCCGGCATGGCCGGCGGCTCTTGCAGCAGCGAACGCAGCAGCGCCATGCCGCGTTCCACATTCAACGCCGTGCGGACGCCGTTCAGCGTAAGCCCGAGCTCGACCAGCGTGATGGCGACGGCGGGCTGCATCCCCGTCACCACGGTCTCGGCGTCGAGCACTCGCGCCATGCCCGCGATGTTGGCGATCATCCTGCCGATGAACGAATCCACCATCTCCAGCGCGGAAATGTCCAGCAGCACGCCCTTGGCACTCACCGCAGCGATGCGCTCGGTCAGGTCGTCCTGGAGGCGCAGCGCCACCCGATCCTGCATGTCCACCTGGATCGTGACGAGCAGGAACTCGCCCATCTTCAGGATAGGGATCCGGTCCACGGACGTCAGGTCCCGTTCCGCAGCGAACCTTGCGAGACCATCCGCCCGGTCAGCCGGAGCGCCAGGCGGAAAGCATCGGCAAGCGTGGCCTTGGTAGCGATGCCGGACAGATCGACGCCAAGGTGCACGATGGTTGCCGCAATAGGTGGCCGCACGCCGCTGATGATGCATTCGGCGCCCATGAGCCGGGCCGCCGTCACCGTCTTGATCAGGTGCTGGGCCACCAGCGTATCGACCGTCGGGACACCTGTGATGTCGATGATGGCGACGTCGGCGCCCGTCTCGACGATGCGCTGCAGCAGTGACTCCATGACGACCTGGGTTCGCGCGCTGTCCAGCGTGCCAATCATGGGCAGCGCCAGGATGCCTTCCCAGAGCTTGACCACGGGCGTCGAGAGTTCGAGCATGTCCTCCTGCTGGCGGGCGATCACCTGCTCCCGGGCCGCGAGCGACGCCTCGGTGGTGTACAGCGCAAACTTGTCTATCAGCGTCGTGGCACTCCACAACTCATCCATCAGCCGATCGAGATCAGGCACCGCGCGCCGCAGCACGCCGAACAACGCCTGCTTCAGGGACAGGACGAATGTCGCGGTTTCGCTTGGCGTGAAACCCGCTTCCGCCCGCTTGACGGAGATCTCGGCCAGCAGCGCTCGCGTCGGCTGCCATGCCGACGCATTCGGGTTGCTCATGTCCCCCTGCTGCATGTCATCAGCAATCGCGGCGAGAAGGTCGCGCGACTGGGCACGCCAGGCGGCATCGGGCATGAGCGTGAAGCGGAGTGCCGCACTGGCCTGCTGATCGGCGAGCCAGGCGTCCAGAATTTCAGACCGGTGCTTCTCGACGAGCGAGGGAAGGCGGGAGGTCGAACGGGAATCCATAAAAGAGGTGCCTCGAAAGGGCGCGGAAGTCGATACGGTGCACGTTCCTCAAGCTACGTTCCGTTGAAAGGCTCGGCAACCAGTGCGCCAGACAGGCGTGCGCTGGGCGGGAAATGCGGCCATACCCCGAAAGTGAAAGGCGCCGGATCGAAGGGCAAAGCCATGGCTTTACCCCTGCGACCCGGCGCCTTCCGTTGGCATCGATCTCGAAACGCGTCGTCTCAACGGCGCATTGCCGATTGGTGCTTAGCGCGCCACCAGGCGACCGTTTGCCCAATTCGAGCACGCGATGCAACTGTCACTAGACAATGGATCACCTCCTTCATGCAGGGTGGAACATAGGGCAGGAATCTTCCCCGCACGCAGTCTAGCGAAATGATTCGCGATCCGGAACCCTTCGGCCCGGCGGCTCGGCCGGGCAGAGGTTAGTGCACGATCACCGTCCCCGACATCGCGAGTCCATGCACCGCGCAGTCGTACTTGTAGGTGCCCGGCGTGTTGAAGGTGACCGAATAGGACTTCCCGCTGCCGGTCATGATGGCGCTGCTGGTGAAGCTGGGTGTCTCGATCGACTGCACGCTGTGCGACGCCGCCGTGGCATTCCACGTCCAGGTAACCGTCGTGCCGGCGGCGACCTGGATGGTTTCCGGCTGGAAGAAGTCATTCCCTACCTCCACATCGGAGGTTACGGGAATGTCCTCACCCGTCGCCGTGAACGTGAC
>DASSHL010000444.1:0-3142 GCA_035692845.1 Gemmatimonadales bacterium | reverse complement strand
TGGGAGGACCCATGCTTGCCCGTGAACTCATGACCGCAAGCCCCGCCTGCTGCAAGACCAGCGATTCCATCCAGGCGGCGGCCAAGATGCTCGGTTCCTATGATGTCGGCTCATTGCCGGTGGTCGAAGGCAACGAAGGCGGGCGGCTGGTGGGCATCGTCACTGATCGCGACCTCGTGATAAACGCGCTGGCCGATGGGAATTTTGACGCCACCGTGGGCGACGTGATGACCGCGCAGCCGCACGCCGTCCGCGAGAACGACGACGTCGCCAAGGTCCAGCAGATCATGTCCGAGGAACAGGTGCGCCGGGTGCCGGTCGTCAATGACCAGGGCGCCGTGGTGGGCATCATCAGCCAGGCCGACCTGGCGCTGGCCGACGGCGGCGTCAGCGAGCGGCAGGTGGCCAAGGTGGTGGAGCGGATTTCGGAGCCGACGACCGAGGCGGTGCAGAAGTAGCAGACACGGGGCGCGGGACGCGAGTTCCGGGTCCCACGTCCCGCGTCCCGCCTCCCGTTACTTTCCCTGTACCTCCATCCAACGGTCGCATCATGAAACCAGTTCTTGCCGTGACGCTGGCCTTTGGCCTCGCCGCGTGTGGTCAGGACCAGCCGGCTCCCGCCGCACGCACTGATTCAGCCCCAGATGGCAAGCCCACACTTGTGACGACGGTCCGCGGTCTCTCCGCGCCCGAATCGGTCATCCATGACGTAGACCAGGACATCTACTTCGTCACCAACGTCAACGGGAATCCGGGCGCCAAGGACGGCAACGGCTTCATCAGCCGGATGACGCCCGATGGGACCGTGGACTCGTTGCACTTCGTGATGGGCGGGCGGAACGGCGTTACCCTGAACGCCCCCAAGGGCACTGCCATCACGGGCGACACTCTCTGGGTCACGGATCTCGATGCCGTACGCGGCTTCAACCGGTTCACCGGCGCGCCGCTTGCCACCATCGAGTTCGGGCCGCGGGCCCGCTTTCTCAATGACCTGGCGCTCGGTCCCGACGGCAAGCTCTACGTGAGCGAAATGGGCGTGGCGACCAACGACGCTGGCCAGATGTCGCCCACCGGACTGGACAACGTCTTCCGCATCGGCGATGGCCATCGCATCGAATCCATCATGACCCGTTCCAAGGTGCCCATGCCCAATGGCATCACCGCACACGGGCGTGGCCTGCTGATTGGCAGCTTCTCCGAACCCGAGGTGCGGGAGTGGCGGGAGGATGCCGATAGCCTGGCCCCCGTCGGCAAGGCCAGCGGGGGAGTGGACGGCATTGGTGTGCTCGACGACGGCAGGATTGTGGCCTCGAGCTGGGACGATTCCACCGTGGCGGTGGTAGGAGCAACGCCCGAGCCTCTCATTACCGGAGTCGCGGCGCCGGCCGATTTCGAGATCGACCGCAAGCGCCATCGCGTGCTGGTTCCGCAGCTCACGGAAAATCAGGTGGTGGTCTGGCAGCTGCACTGAGCCGGCTGCAAATCTGACAGTTCACCTTCCGTGCCCCTGCCGATTCTGCCTCCGGGCTTGTCAGGGCGGCCGAAACGACGGGCATGCCGGCTGCAGCAGGGGGCCGGCGTTGCCGGAAAATCGTGCCGGCACGTACCTGCACGGGAGGAGAAAAGCGATGTATCTCACCACCATGCGCCGTCACAATGACGGCCTCCAGAATCTGCGGCGCCTGTCGTCCGCCCTCGACGACGCGTTCAGCAACTGGCCTCAGGGCCAGGGACTTGAGGGCTCCATCACCTCGGCGTGGGTCCCGGCCTGCGACATCTTCGAGGACAAGGACGGCATCAAGATCGTGATGGAAGTGCCGGGGGTGAAGCCGGATGACGTGAAGCTCCAGATCGAGAACAACATGCTCACGATCCGTGGCGAGAAGCGGCAGGTCGCCGAGGAGAAGGCGGAGCGGGTGCACCGCTACGAACGCAGCTACGGCAGCTTCGAGCGCACCTTCTCGCTTCCCTCGTCCGTGGACGGCGACCGGATCGAGGCTGACATGTCCGATGGCGTGCTGACGGTCATGCTGCCCAAGGCGGAGAAGGCCCGGCCGCGTCAGATCGAGGTGAAGACCGGCGGCAACCGGACCAACGGCGAGCGCGCGAGTCTCGAATCGGGCCCTGCCCGTAAGGCTACGGAAGTCGCTCCGAAATAGCGCGGATGGCCGGCACGCGCGAAGTGCGATAGGCTTCGCGCGTGCCATACCAGCAGCTGTTCCACGTTGCCAGCGTCAATCATCGCATCGCGAATCTCGGGGAGCGCGAACGCGTAACGCTGGATGACAGCGAGACCGCGCGCCTGCTCGCGTCGGCCGCCGCCGCGGGGCGGGTGCTGGTCCTGCTTTCCACCTGCAATCGCATCGAGCTCTATCACTGGGGCGCGCCTGGCGGCGATGAACTGCTGACCGCTTCGGGCGCGCCCTGTGAGCGCCGGTCGGGGAACGACGCCCTGCGGCACCTCTTCGCGGTGGCGGCGGGACTCGAGTCCCAGGTCGTGGGTGAATCCGAGATCCTGGGCCAGGTGCGCCGTGCCTGGCTGCGCGCGCGCAGCGCGGGCGCGACCAATCTTGCCACCAACCTCATCTTCAGCCATGCCATCACCGCCGGCCGGCGCGTGCGCCGCGAAACGTGGCTGGGCGGTCATGTGGGTTCGGTGATCCAGGCCGGGGTGCAGCGCGTGCTCGCGGGCCGCGCTGGCATGCGTGTGCTGGTTGTCGGGGCTGGTGAGGCCGCGCGCGGCGCACTGCGCCAGCTCGCCGAAGCGGCGGTGGCCGACGTGACCATCGTCTGCCGTCGTCCCGCGATCGCCGCGCCGCTGGTGGCGCAGCATCCCGGCTGGTCCATCGCGCCGTGGAGCGAACTCGCCGCCGAGTGCGGGCGCGCCCGCGTTATCATCGCGGCGACCGCCGCGCGGACGCCGGTGCTGCTTCCCGGCCTGTTCGACGGGCACGCATGCGCGGTGCTGGACCTCGGTTTGCCCCGGAACGTGGCGCCGGCAGTGAGGGAGCTGGGCGGAGTGGATGTGGTGGACCTCGACGACCTTCGCGCCGGGGGATGTGTGGCGCGTCCCGATCACTTTGCCGGTGCGTGGCGCATCATCGACCTGGAGCTCGAGCGGCTCGCCGCTGTCCTTCGGGCG
>DASSHL010000443.1:0-3517 GCA_035692845.1 Gemmatimonadales bacterium | reverse complement strand
TGGGGAACGTCGTGGCCATCAGCACTGCGGGGACGCATACCTCCCGCACTCGTGGCGGCCGTCCCAGCGTCTTCAACCTCGTCACCATCAAGCCCGCCAGTGTCGAGATCCAGCATTACCGCTGGGAGGCAGAGCAGCGCCAGTTTGTCCCGTCAGACCGGCACAGCTTTGCGCGGCGCAAGGGCGAGGCGGCAGTATCGGTGGCAGGGGGCGGAGGGGCGCTGTGATAGGGCGGGCAGGGCAGACAGGGCGGACAGTGGTCGACGGTCGACGGTCGACCGTTGACCGTTGACCTCTTCGCGGTCGGCGCTTCCATGCAAGGCAGGCTGCGTGCCCTCGGTCTCCACTCGCTGGACCGAGTTGTCCTGCACCGCAATCATGTCGTGCTGCTCACCTTTGCCCGCGGCGTGCTGCGCCTGCATGAAGGTTATGCTTCGGCGCCTGACGACGTGCTGCAGGCCATCGTTCGCTTTCTCTCCAGGTCAACCCGCCGGCGTGACCGGTTGGCGGCGCGCAAGGTCTTTCTCGCCTTTCCCGTGGAGCAGTTCGCACCGAGCCCGTCGCGCCGGCGGAAGCCGGGGCGAGTCGCCGAGTCTGACCAGCCCTGGATCGAACGCCTTCGTCTTGCCCACGCGCGGCTCAATGCCGACCGCTTCGGTTCGGCACTCACCGACTTGCCCATCCGCTTGAGCGGGCGAATGCGTCGCCGGCTTGGCCACCTGGCGCTCGAACGTGCCAGCGGACACGCGACCGAGATCGCCATGAATCGCCGTCATGTCACGCATGATCCGTGGTCTTCGGTCGAGGATACCCTTCTGCATGAGATGGTGCACCAGTGGCAGGCGGAAACAGGCCAGTCGGTGAATCATGGGGCGGGGTTCAGGCGGATGATGACAGAGATCGACGGTCGACGGTCAACGGTCAACGGTCAACGGTCAACGGTCAACGGTCAACGGTCAACGGTCAACGGTCAACGGTCAACGGTCAACGGTCAACGGTCAACGGTCGACGATCGAGAGCAGGCCATCACGCCTCGGCCGTGACTCGTGACCCGTGACCCGTGACCCGTGACCCGTGACTCACGACTCACGACCCACGACTCACGTCCTATATTATCCCCATGCCGATTCCCGCCGGCTTCGCTGAGGCCCTGGCCGAGAGGTACTCCTTCGAGCGTGAGCTCGGTGCTGGCGGCATGGCGTGGGTCTATCTGGCCGAAGACCTGCGGCATGGACGGCGGGTCGCCATCAAGGTGTTCCGGCCGGATCTGATGGCCTCGATCGGCGCTGATCGCTTCCTGCGCGAAATCCGCATCATCGCTTCCCTCCAGCATCCCAACGTCGTGCCCTTGCTCGACTCCGGCGAAGCAGAGGGCATCCTGTACTACGTCATGCCGTACGTCGACGGCGCCTCGCTCCGCGACCGGCTTGGCCGCAGCGGCGAGCTGCCGGTGCCGGAGGCGATACGGATCCTCGCTGAGGTCGCGGACGCGCTGGCGTGCGCCCACGCCAGTGGCGTCGTGCACAGGGATATCAAGCCCGAGAATGTCATGCTGTCGGGTCGCCACGCGCTGGTGACCGACTTCGGCATCGCCAAGGCACTGAGCGACGCCACCAGCCTGGGCCAGGCAACCACCGCCGGTCTGGCGCTCGGAACGCCGGCGTACATGGCACCGGAACAGGCAGCAGCTGACCCGCAAGTGGACCAGCGCGCCGACATTTACGCGCTCGGAGTCCTGGCGTATGAGCTGCTCACCGGGCGACCGCCGTTCACTGGCGCCACTGCACAGCAGGTTCTCAGCGCGCATGTGACCCAGCAGCCGGATCCGATCGCGCGGCTGCGCCCGGGACTGCCGCCGGCGCTCGGAACTATCGTCCATAGATGTCTGGAGAAGCGTCCGGCGGATCGATACCAGGCCGCCGACGAGGTACTGACGCAGCTGGAGTCGCTGGCGACGCCAGGTAGCGGGACCACACCAGTCGGCACGACGCCGGCGCCGGTCGTGGCGCGCTCTCGGCGATGGCTGGTGGCCGGGGCGGGAACAGTGGCGGTGCTGCTGGCGCTCGCGGCATTGTACTGGAGCCGCAAGCCGGAAGTAGCCCCGGTGCGGACCGTGGCGCCGAACGACATCCAGCTCACGTTCACGGGCGACGCCGATGTTCCGTCGCTCTCGCCCGACGGCAAGCGGATGGCGTATGTCAGGCGCCGTTGTGACCGCACCGGTGAATGCCTGTTCGACGTCAAGATCCAGGATGTCGGCGGTGCGCAGGCCGCCACGGTACTGGCAGGCGTGTCCCAGATCGGCCGGCTCGCGTGGACCGGCGACGGCCGCTACCTGTTTTTCCTGGGCAAGTATCGGGGCGCCTACGGCGCCCACTCCCTGTCCACGCTTGGCGGGGCACCGACCTATCTCGGAGGATTTCTCGGCTCGCTGATCGGCAGCGGTGACACGGCGCTCGTGGTGTGGGAGCAGTTCGGGAATCCCGTGGCCTGGCTCAGGCGGGTGCGGACCAGTGACGGCACGGCATATGACAGCATTCCGTTCACCAAGATACCGTTCGGCATGGTGAACGCGGTGGTCACCGGAGACCGGCGCTGGATCCTGCTGCTCGATAGCACAACCGCGGGCGGGCTGTTCCAGCGGGTTCTGGTGCTGGATCGTGCCGGGCGCGTTCACGATTCCCTGGAAGTCGATCGTGCGGCTTCGGCCGTGCGCGATGTCGGGATCGTGTCGGGAACTAATCGCTGGTGGATGCTCTGGCCCAGCGGGCTGACCCAGGACGGTCGCGACGTCGTAGTGTACTCGATCAATGATGACGGCCGGATCTCGCTGCCCGACACCGTGCTGCACAACGCCCCCATCGGATCAGCCGATGCAGTCTCGCAGGGCGGCACGTTCCTCTATTCCGGGGGCGTCCGGCATTTCGTCGTCAGCGCCATTACGGCCACGCCGGGACGGCTGCTGCCATTCCACGTCCGCCCGCTTGCCGCGGCGACGGCCACCCCGCTCGGCAGCGTCATCAGCCCCGATGGAAGGACGGTGCTGCTGGCTCGCTACCGGGTAATTGACGGGCAGCCGAGCCAGCAATTGTCCACGCTGCCGTTCGACAGCGGTCCGGAGCAGTCGCTCGGGCCGCCGGTGCAGCTGATGAATCTGGACCTCGGGCTGGGCGGGCGGTGCACGGCGATCCGCCATGGCGACAGCGTCCAGGTGATGCACGCGGCCTCCTTGTCAAGCGCGGCACGCCTGCTGGCGACGCTGCCGGAGACGGCGGCACGCGGAATCGATGCGCTGCCGGGCGGCGGCTGTCTCCTGCTGGACCGTGATGGGTGGCACATTCGGCGCCTCGGCGAGGCGGGCAAACCCGATACAGTCTTCGCGCTGCCCGATACGTCCGCTCGTGCCGTTGACGTCGAGCCGTCTCCCGATGGCTCGAGCATCGCGATCGAGCGTCTGGGCGAGTCGCTGACCAAGCTGCGCCTGTCCCGCTTCTCGCTCGTGACGGGCGAACTCACC
>DASSHL010000442.1:0-3532 GCA_035692845.1 Gemmatimonadales bacterium | reverse complement strand
GCCGTCTCCGAAAGCGACGCGTCGCCGAGGGCCCGGAGGGCATCGGCGACGGCGCGGAGTGTCAGGCTGAAGTTGGTGCCGGTGTCACCATCGGGCACCGGGAAAACATTGATGCGGTTGATTTCCTCGCGGCCAGCCGCGACCCAGTCCGATGCCGCATGCAGCGAACGGGCAAGGCGCGGGCCATCTACATAGGAGATCCCCACGCGCGGCGCTATTCCGCGGCGCTGACCGTCACGCGGACTTTCGCTTCCACTTCAGGGTGAACGCGAATGGGCACCACGTGCTCACCCAGCGACTTGATGGGCTGGTCGAGGTCGATGCGGCGCCGGTCCACTTCGAAGCCCTGGGCCTTGAGCGCGGCCGCAATATCCGACGTGGTAATGGAACCGAACAGCTTGCCTTCCTCGCCGGCGTTGCCGGTGAGGGAGAGGGTGACGCCGTTGAGCCGCGCGGCGAGCGCCTCGGCGCCGTCCTTTTCCGCCGAGAGGCGCGCGGAGCGGGCGCGCGTCTCCGCGGCGATGCGCTTGCGGTTTCCTTCGGTTGCTTCGTACGCGAGGCCTTGCGGCAGCAGGTAATTGCGGGCGAAGCCCGGGCGCACCCGCACCAGTTCACCTGCCTTGCCCAGCGACTTCACGTCATCGCGCAGAATCACTTCGATCATCGGTTCCATCCTCCGGTTGCGGCACGCCGAAGCGCCGCCTGAAATCTATCCAACTGTCCGACAACCCCAGCAACGCCAGTCCGGTGCTCGCCACTGGCCAGAACAAGGCGGAAACCAGGGCCAGCACCACATTGACCCGCCGCGGCACCCGCACTGCGGCTGATCGATAGACGGCGAGTCCTCGCAGGACGTAGCAGGCTACCATGACCACCGCCAGGTTGGCGGCCCAGGTCCGGAGCGACATGCCCAGCAGGTAGCCGCTGTTCATCGGCACCAGCCAGAGCGCCAGCCCGAGCACCAGGAGCCAGATGGCCTGGTCCGAGAAACGGAAGCTCCGGAAGGGCGCCGGCAGCCTGCCCAGCGTTCCGCCGCTGAGCCGTTCGTGCCACCCTGCCGCCAGCGTCAAGCCGGCCAGCGCCGCCAGCAGCAGGAATGCGGCGAAGTAGGGTGCGAGCTGCGCCGTGCTCTCGCCCATCGCGCGCAGTTGCGTCACCGCGCCGGCTTCGAAGCCGCGGCTGGCAAGCGCGTCGGCCTGCTGGTTGAAGATCTGCCGCAGCCCGTCGGCAAAATTGGACTGCACGCTCGCCCACGACTGGCCCAGTGCGAATGCCCATGCGGCGGCGATTCCGAGGCTGGCGCAGGCAGCCGTCATGGCTCGCCGAAACAGCGTCCATGTCGTGCCCAGCCCGAGCGCCACGAACACTCCAGCGGCCATGACGCCGACGGCGGCCGTCACCCCGGACGCCAGGCTGCCGACGCCGGAAACGCTCCAGAGGATGGCCAGCACGGCACTCACCGCCAGCCACAGCCACTCACGGCCGGAACGCGGAGGAGTCAGCAGGAGCAGGATCGCGAGGGGCGCAAAAAAGAAGACCGGCGGGGCGAGCAGCACGTACGCCGCGAGGAGTCCGACCAGACCCCAGGGGAACGTGCGGCGCGCCGCCGCCGGGCTGGCTGTCAGCCCGCGTGCCCCTTGATGTACGGCAACAGAGCCAGTTCCCGCGCCCGCTTGATCGCGGTGGCAAGCTGGCGCTGGTGACGCCCGCAGGTGCCCGACAGGCGGCTGGGCAGAATCTTGCCCCGCTCAGTCAGGAACCGCTGCAGCGTCCGCTCATCCTTGTAGTCCACCACGCGAACACCGGATTCGCAGATGGCGCACGTCTTGTGGGAGCGCTTCATTCGTCGTCATCCTCATCGGACTTGGTCGCCGAGGGCGGCACGGGCTGGGGACCGTCGTTCAGCACGATCAGGTGGCGCAGGAGGCCGTCATCCAGCTTGAGCGCGCGCTCGAACTCCGGCAGGGCCGTGGGCTCCGCCTGGAACTTGGCCACCACGTAATAGCCGGTGTCCTTGTTGCCGAGCGGGTACGCCAGGGTACGCTTGCCCCAGTGATCCACGGCAGGGGCCTCGGCGTCCTGTACCTGGACGAGAGAATGGAATCTGTTGAGCTTGTCGTTGATGGCCGCTTCTTCGAGCACACTGTCGAAGATGTAGACCACCTCATACGGGTTGGCCATGACACCGTCCTTTGGTCTGGTGCCCCGGCCCTGGTGTGGGGCCGAGGAGGATGCATGTGAGGCGGGGAATGTAATGGGGACGGGTGGATGCAGGTAGGGGGCGCTGGCTACCGGCTACCGGCTGCCGGCTGCCGGGTGCCGGCTTCTGGCGCTGTACGCTCCGCCTGACGGGGCCAGTAGCCAACAGCCGACGGCCAGCGACCCACTATGACGCAGGCTTCACGACATAAAGTGTCGTTTCCCGCGTCGCCGTCTGCGAGCCATCCTCGCTCCGCACCGTGACCCGCAGCGTATACCGGCCCTCCTTGAGGCGATCGGTTGCCATTGCTCGCCGGATCCGGTTCACCGCGTTGCCCGCCTGTTCGCTGAAGGAAACCGTGGTCTTGTCGCCGCCCTCTTCTCGCGCGAAGGTCACGTCCGTCTTGAGCGTCCCGCCCGGTGGTGCGCCGGATAGCTCGTAGAAGATGAGGACCGGATCACCCCGGGAGTACGTGCCGGTCGGATTCAGCATGTACGGTCCGTCTGGCGCCTGCCAGAGCTGCCCTCCGGTCTCCACGCCGAGGACAATGTCACTCATCTGGAGGGTGGTGCCTCCTGCGTCCGGGACCTCGAGGGACGGCGTGCGGAAGTACTGGCCCGCCGAGTCGATGGGCTGCCGTAGTACGGAGCCGAAGTTCCAGGTGCCGGAACGCAGTGGGAGCTCGGTCGTGAAGGTGAGCATCTGCCCCGGCTCGAGCTCCTGGCGCACCCGGAAGCGGCGCGTGGAATCGGACTCGATGACGGTGTCGTCGGATTGGGCCACGAAATGCAGTTGGAAACCGTAACCCGGCGGATCATCAACGATCGGCGAGAGGGCCGATGACGGGAGGGAGGAGACGATCAGTACCTTTCCCACTCCCGGAGTGTCGCCCAGGAGGGCGTAAGTGCGCCAGGCGGCGTCAATCTGGTTTGCGAATCGGAGCGGGTCGGAGTCGGTCGTGGTGCCGACCTTCCGGCTGCGGGTGGTCCAGGTGAGCTCGCGCTCCCAGTTCTGGTAGGTGGGGCTGGCCACGAGCTTGGCGTAGATCGGGTCGAGCGCCGCCCGCGACTGGATCAGGTCGTCAATGACGGGGCAGCTGCGTGTCGTACCGGCCCGCCGGACCCGGGTGGTGGCGCCCGGCTCCCCGCTGACGTTCGCGAGGGTTTCCACCAGCCGCCAGTCATTCGGGTTCTCACGCGCCACAAAGTGGAAGATCAGGTTTCCCGCCGGCCGGCGGTAGAGCCACGAGACGTTGGGACAGGCCCCGGCTCGAACGGCGGCAGCCGTGTCATCCGGCTCGCCGTGCCGGATGTAGATGAGGCCCCGGTCATC
>DASSHL010000441.1:0-44329 GCA_035692845.1 Gemmatimonadales bacterium | reverse complement strand
TGACCTTGTCGTACTCGGCCTGGGCGGCGGCCGTGACCTTGTCGTACTCGGCCTGGGCGGCGGCCGTGACCTTGTAGTACTTGGCCTGGGCGGCGGCCGTGACCTTGTCGTACTCGGCCCGGGCGGCGGCCGCGACCTTGCTGTACTCGGCCAAGGCGGCGGCCGTGACCTTGTCGTACTCGGCCTGGGCGGCGGCCGTGACCTTGTAGTACTTGGCCTGGGCGGCGGCCGTGACCTTGTCGTACTCGGCCTGGGCGGGGGCCGTGACCCTGTCGTACTCGGCCCGGGCGGCGGCCCTGACCTTGTCGTACTCGGCCCGGGGGGCGGCCCTGACCTTGCTGTACTCGGCCAAGGCGGCGGCCGTGACCTTGTCGTACTCGGCCCGGGCGGGGGCCGTGACCCTGTCGTACTCGGCCCGGGCGGCGGCCGTGACCTTGTAGTACTTGGCCTGGGCGGGGGCCGTGAGGGTCCGTGTCGCGATCCAATTCGCGTCCAGACCCACTTCCGCGGCCTTGCGGGCGTTCGCCAGCGACACGACGGCGCTCCCGCCGAACGTCTTACGGAAGAGCGTCACCTGCTCCGCACACGCGCCGAGGCGGCGCAGGTCGCGGGTCGTGATAATGGGCAGTCGTGCGGTCATGCAGTACGCTCCTTGTTGAGTTTCACGTAGCCCCCGCCGAACGCGCCACCCTGGCCGCGCCAGCCGAGATACTCCCGGCACTTCGCCCGCGCCATTCCGGCGGAAGGCCAGCCGGAGACGATCCGGCGGCCATTCACGAACGCGGCCCAGGTGTGGGTCAGGCCGTCGTATTTCACGCGGATACGGCCTTTCATGGGGTCAGGCCGTCGTATTTCACGCGGATACGGTCTTTCATGGGGTCAGGGCCTTCCCTTCGAGAAGTCGGACCACCCACACAGGCCGGCCAGGGCCGAAGCGGGCCGTCCCGCGGGTGAAGTAGGAGCGTGGGGAGGTGAGGGTGGGGTGGATCACAGCCAGTACCCCATCTTCCGCGCCCCCGGAAACTCTCGGCGTAGGCGCTTGAAGAGGGTCCAGCTTGCCCGTGCGCGGCAGGTGCCTTGCCGGCGCTTGCCGTCGCGGGTGACGACGTACCATCGAAACGTGCGGAGGGCGGGGGTCATGCGGTCCCGCCTTTCAGCACGGCCCCGCACGCGCAGCAGGTCACGCAGAAGGTTTCCCACGGGGTGCCCGGTTGGGCCGTCCAGGCGTAGAGGCGGGACGGCGGGTGGGGGCAGGGCTTGGGGGTGGGCTGGGGGCGGGTCATGTGAAGTACAGGAGCCCGTCATCTCCGACGTACAAAGCGCTTTCCCCGAAGCGATTCGCCGCACGGGTGAGGCGTGCGCCCACTTCCCCAAGGCCGCGATCCCAGAACCCCACGCCGTGACTGTTGCGGGTCAGCCAGAAGTCATGGCCGACTTGGGAAAGGTCCAGCGCTTCGACATCCGGGGCATTGTGGGCCATGAACGCGGTGCAGTCGGCCAGCGCTGTTTCGATGGCTTGGGGGGACAGGGTGGCGCGGTCCCGGCGTTCGCGCTCCGGCCCTGGCTCCGGTTCGGAGGTCCACAGGGCCGCCTCGATGTAGGCGTCTACGACGCGGTTCCCGGTCAGCATGGTCACGCCTCCAGGCGGCGGATCAGGGCCACCATGTCGGCCATGACGGGGCGGAGGGCCTTGCTGGTGCCTTCGTCGTAGAAGGCGACACGGGCGCGTTTCATCACGGCCACCATCTCCGGCGCGGCGGCGATCAGGCGGGCGTTGGCCTCGGGCTCACGATCGTCCTCGTCTCCGGTCATCGGCCAGACGACGGCCACGCACGGCGCCTTGTCCGGCTCTCCGGCCCAGATGGGGATATCCTCGCCGTCGAACAGATCAATGCCGACCCGCCACGGGCCGGGGGTGTGCTTGGTGTTCATGCGTCACGCTCCTGCCGAATGTCGGCGGGGATGCCCTGCTGACGAAGTTCCTTCATCGTCGCGCGGGCGGTGGGCCAATCGCGGGCGGTGCCGTACACGCGGCCCGTCGCGGGGGAGAAGATGCGGAGGGTCACTGGGCACCTCGCGGGGCGTTCACCTTGTCGCAGCGCGGGCACCGCGCGTCCATCGGTCCGAAAGAGCAGTCCGAGTAGACGAATGCACAGCGCGCACAGGAGTAGATGAGAGTCAGTAGGCGGGTCACTTGGCACCTTCCGGGCGATAGGTGGAATCCGTCGGGGCGATCCCGCCCCCGCATACGTCGGGGATGCGGGCACCGCTTGAGCACTCGCAGGCGATCACGTCGGGTCCACCCGGCATCAGGGGCGGGCCGCGGAGCACGATGCAGTAGGGGGCCGGGGCGGTGGCGTAGGTGCATCCCGCCAACGCGAGAGCCAGGAACAGGAGAGCGCGGGTCACGGGGCACCTCCATCTAGCAGACTGTCAGTGGCACTTGCTTCGGCGGCGTCGATCTCGTCGTCTACTGCGGCGAGGTACAGGCCGTCATGCTCTTCTGCGAACAGCGCCAGAGCTTCCCGGCGGGTGTAGCCGTAGTAGGTGCTCCGGACGTGGCGGTCCCCGATGATGTCCGAGACTTCCCAAGCGCCGGACGGGTAGAGGCGGGTGGCGATCACTGGGCACCTCCGACCTTGCCGAAGTAGTCGGGCGTAAGGTTGGCCTTGTGATAGGCCAAGCGCTGACGGGCGACGGCGCGGGTGCGGTAGTGGCCGGAGGAATAGCGGCCGTTCAGGATGAACGTCCATCCGTAGGCTGTGCGAAGGGTTCCGGTGTGCATCACGCCCCCCACATCGCGCCGAGCGCTTGGAGGATGGCGTTCAGGAGAGCACGGTCGTAAGTCGTCACTTGGCACCTGCCAGATAGGGGAGGGGGAGGTAGTAGACCCACAGTCCGGGAACGGCTCCGACCCACCTTTCGGCGTCGTCGGTCAGGACATCAGCATAGATCGCCGGGGACTGTAGTGTGTAGGCACAACGGGGGAGATAGGAGTAGAGGTACCGAATCAACATGGGGTCCATCCCTTAGCTTGGGTAATACCGCTAGGCTGTCGTGCAACTAGTATAGGCTATACTAAGTCGTTCCGCCAGTACCCCAATTGTAACAATTTCCGTACTGCCCAAACTCCGTAGTTATACGTGGAGGGATCATATGCGTCCGGGAGGCATATAGGGAGGCCACAAACCCGCACAGGGAATGAGAAGGAGGGAAAGGAGGCTTCTTTTTCCGGTTCCCCGTAAGGCAATTAATTGTACCTAACAGTAGGTACAAAAATACGCATATATAGGGGGATGCGGGGGACGCCGAAATCCCTCCTCTTTCGCGTAAACCCTTGCCGTTCAACGACTTAATCCCTCCCGGCTTGACCTCCCGATCCCTCCCGAAAAACGTAAATCCTTTCATAGCAACGACTTAATCCCTCCCGGCAGGCAATAGGTACAAAAGCGCCCCCTATGCGGCTATCTTGCTCCACTATGGGACGCCCGCCGATCTTGCCGCGATTGACACTAGGCCGCACCTGCCGTGCAGGACACGACGGCGGATGGCTGGCCCAGGCGGGCGGTTTCTTCTGCGCTACGTGTCGTGACGCCCGAAGGAAGGAACGACGGGTAGCACGGCAGAAAGAGGCGGCAGAGGCTTGGGCCGCGAGGGAGCAAGAGCGTTGGTCGGGGATCGCTTACGGGGCTCCGCATGGCCCGTAAACCGACGATCCGCCGGATGGTGAGGGAGCTTCTGGCCCACGCTCGGGCGTTCGGCCTAGTCGAGCCGGGGGACGACCCGGAGACCGCCGCCTTTGACTTCTGCCTCTTCTGGCTCAAGGGGGGATGCGTCGATACCGACTTCCCGGACGGGATGGGGTCGCGGCGCTACGCGCCGAACGTGACGGAGCTGGCGCGGCTCGCCGGGGTCAGTCGCCCGACGCTGGCCGACTGGCTAGCCAACTCGCCGGAGCGTGTCGAAATGACACGCATCGCACGCGAATCTACCGCCGACTTCCTCGTGGACGAAGCAACGCAACTCCTTGATACAGCGACGGTTAGGGAGAGCTCGCTCGCCGCGTCGCGGGCGAACTGGCGCAAATGGCTAGCGGGTGTGTACAATCGCAATACCTACGGCACGACGAGCGCGCCGAGCGTGTCGATCTCCTTTAGTGACATACACTTGGCCGCTCATGCGGAACGCAAGAGCTTGCCAAGTCCGGCAGTGCCGACCGGGGAGACGGTTATCACTACGCCACTGCTCGAAGAGTCTAAGTCATTGTCCGACATAGAGTTAGCCGTGCCAGTGTCGGATAATAGGCATTATGTTAAGTAGGCAGGTCGGATAGGGGCTAAGTCGTTGTGCCGCAATGACTTATGCGAAAGCCCCCCCCTCCCTTTGGGTCCCATACCCGTCGCGCTGAGCCCAGGGGTTGAGTGCCCAAATCAGGACATAACTGGAAAAATTTTGGGATCCGCGCCGAAACACGAGGCGCCAGGATCGAGCAGGCCGGAAAAATTTTTGGGGTGGTCCTGGGAGAGGCGCGACGCCCGTCGTGCCGTCCTGACCCCCGCCAGGGACGAACGGAGGCCGTTCTGGAACCAACTCGAGAGGGGAGAACCGCCTGACAGGGACTACGCCCCCCGTCGCCCAGTTCCGGGTCTTCCTCGACCGGTACGCCCGGAACGGCCCCAACCGCGAGCGGGGGCCGGAACTCTTCGTGGAGGAGATCCTCCTCCGCGGGATGACCGAGCCGGAAGACCCCAAGGACCCGAATGGGCCGAGGCGCCCTGTTGAAATTGATCCCTGGCAGCGGGAGTTGCTCCGGGCCTACGGGCGCTACGAGCGCCGGCTGTCGGTGCGCTCCGGCCACGGCGTCGGGAAGACCGCCTGCCTCGCCTGGATCACGATTCACCACCTGATCACCGAGTACCCCCAGAAGACCGCCATCACCGCGCCGACGTCGAAGCAGTTGTTCAACGTGCTCTGGCCGGAGATCGGGAAGTGGCTCTCGAAGTGCCCCGACTACGTCCGGGCGATGTTCGAGGTGACGAGTGAGCGGATCGTCCAGAAGTCCGCCCCGAGCGAGTCGTTCATCTCCGCCACGGTGAGCCGGCCGGAATCCCCCGAGGCCCTGGCCGGCGTTCACTGCGACGACGGGTCTGTCCTGCTCATCGCCGACGAGGCGAGCGGCATTCACGAAATCATCTACGAGTCGGCCTCCGGCTCGATGTCGGGCCAGAACGCGACGACCATTCTGGCAGGAAATCCTGTCCGAACGGCAGGACTGTTCTTCGACACCCACCACAAGCTGAAGGACCTCTGGTTCACGCTGGTCGTCAACGGCGAGACCTGCCGCCGGGTGGCGCCGGACTTCGTCGAGGATATGAAGCGCCGGTACGGCCCGGAGTCGAACGGCTACCGGGTGCGCGTCCAGGGCGAGTTCCCGCGGGCCGACAACGACACGATTATCCCCTACGAGCTCGTCGCCTCGAGCCAGATGCGCGACATCACGCCGAATCCCCAGGCGCCGGTCATCTGGGGGCTGGACGTGGCCCGCTACGGCGGCGACCGCTCCGCTCTCGTCAAGCGCCGCGGTACGGTCGTGGCGAAGCCGGTCGCCTGGCGGGACAAGGACTTGATGCAACTCTCGGCGCTCGTGAAGGCGGAGTTCGACGGCACCGCAGTGCAGGACCGGCCGGTCGACATCCTCATCGACTCGATCGGGCTCGGCGCCGGGGTGGTGGACCGCCTGCGGCAGCTCGGCCTGCCGGCGCGCGGGATCAACGTCTCGGAGGCCGCGGCCCTTACGGACCACTACGTCAACCTCCGCGCCGAGCTCTGGTTCAAGGCGAAGGAGTTCTTCACCCGCCAGGACTGCCAACTGCCGCCGGATGTACCCGACGACAGTGCCGGGTCGCTGGGGGCGGAACTGGCGCTCCTGCGCTACAAGTTCAGCCGCACGGCCAAGTTCCAGGTTGAATCGAAGGACGAGGTGAAGCGGCGCGGCTACGCCTCGCCGGACCTCGCCGACGCCCTCGTGCTGACCTTCGCCAGCACCGCAGCGACGACGCTGCATGGAAGCGCCGGCTCGGCCGCCTGGAACACCCCGCTCCGCCGGGGGATCAAAGGCATCGTCTGACCGCACTGCCGCCCCGGCAGGGACTGTGTTATTTTGACACATCTCACGGCGCGCCACCCGGGCGCCCCTCACCGCACGACCGCTGAAGGAGCGTCCTGATGGCCACCCTGCCCGCCCTTGTCCCCGCCACATCCACCCTGACCTCCACGGGGGTGTTCACCGATACCCAGACCGTCACGATCTGCGGCAAGGTCTACACCTCCCAGACCTCGCTGACCAACGTCGACGGCCACTTCCTGATCGGGGCGGACCAGACGGCCTCCCACCTGAACCTCCTGAACGCGATCAACGGCGTCGCCGACGGGGTCACCGTCGCCGCGGCGACCACGATCCATCCGCTCGTCCGGGCGGTCTCGAGTGACGGGACGCACACCGTCATCCAGGCGAAGCTCAAGGGGACGGTCGGGAACGAGTTCCGGACCACCGAGACGCAGACCAACGCCTCGTGGACCTCGACGGTGATGGGCAGCGGGACCGGGGACTTCAAGGAGGCCCTGGACAACCTGCAGGACTTCGTCCAGCTGAACAGCGAGGCGCTGTCGCACCTGAGCAACATGCTCAACCTGGCGACGCTCGACTAAGTGGCGCGCCCGCGCCCTCGGACGCGGCGGACCACGCCGGAGCCCGCGGCGGTCGTGACGACGGCGGGGGTTTCCCGCGTCGCCGGCGCCGCGACCGCCGACGCGCCGGACGAGGAGTCCATCCGGACCTCGCTCCGCGACCTCGTCCAGACGGCGGTCAACTACATCGACGAGGAGGTCTCGCCGACCCGCGCCCGGTCGACCGAACTGTACAAGGCCGAGCGCCTCGGGAACGAGGAGGAGGGCCGGTCCCAGATCGTGATGTCGACGGTCCGGGATTCCGTGCTCGCGGTGATGCCGTCGTTCCTCCGGATGTTCTTCGGGACCGAGCGCGCCGTCGAGTTCATCCCGAAGCGGCCGGAACTGGCCGCCCAGGCGGAGCAGCAGAGCGACTACGTCACGCACCTCTTCGCCGACAAGCCGAACGCCATCCTCGAGGTGAACGCCTCGGCCAAGGACGGTCTCGTGCGCCGGCTGGGCTTCGTGAAGTGGTGGGCGCAGCCGGAGACGGTCACCCAGACCTATGAGCAGGAGGGCCTGACCGCGGAGGCGATCGCGCTCCTCAAGGCCGATCCCGAGGTCACGTACACCGTGATCGGCGAGTCCCAGCCGGACACGCCGCTTCCGGACGGCACCCCCGCGCCGACGACGTACCGGTGTTCGATCACCCGTCGGTCGACCCGCCAGAAGATCGACTGGTGCGCGGTCGCCCCGGAGAACATGCTCTGGAACCGGACGGCGCGGTCGTTCCAGAGCGCCATCATGGTCGCCGAACGACAGGATATGACCGTCAGCGAAGCCTGCAAGCTGGGCTTCCCGAAGAAGGAGATCCTCAAGTACGTCGGCGACGAGCAGTTGCTCGACAACCCGGAGAACCTGGCCCGCCAGCCGCGGGACCAGACGTCGAACGAGGACGCCAAGGTCGCCGACGATTCCACCTGGAAGGTGACGCTCTATCGCACCTTCGCGCGGCTGGACGAGGACGGGGACGGGATCGCCGAACTGCGCCGGTACTGGCTGGCCGGGGACGCGTTCGAGGTGCTGCGGGACCCGGACGGGGACGAGAAGTCTCCCTTCCTCGGCACGGCGGTCGATGAGATCCCATATGCCTGCTGGACCCCGGATCCCGAGCCGCACACGATCGAGGGGCAGAGCCTCGCCGACCTGACGGGGGACCTGCAGCGCGTCGATACCGCGCTCGTGCGGTCGAACCTCGACTCGGCGGGCCTCGCGATCCACCCGCGGATGGCGTACCAGGAAGGGTACGTCAACCCGACGGACATCATGAACACCGAGATCGGCGCCGTGATCCGGACCACCAACCGGCCGGCCGACTCGATCATGGAGTACCGCCACTCCTACCTCGGCAAGGATCTCTTCCCGCTGATGGAGTGGATGAAGCGGATCCGCGAGGAGCGGACCGGGCACAATATGGAGTCCCAGGGCCTCAACGCGGACGCCCTGCAGTCCTCCTCGGACAAGGCGGTCGGCGCGACGCTCACTGCCGCCCAGGCCCGGACGGAGATGCTGGGGCGGTTCTATGCCGAGCAGATCCTGGTGCCGCTCTTCCGGGGCCTCTACCGGCTCGCGAAGCAGTACCGCGACGAGCCGCAGATCGTCCGGATGAACGGCCGGTTCATCGAGACCGACCCGCGGACCTGGGACGACGACTGCGAAGTGCGGGTGAGCCTGATGCTCGGCGGGGGACTGCCGGAGCAGAAGCTGATGGTGATCGAGAAGATCCTCGCCCGGCAGGAGGGGATCATCGGCACCGCCGGCATGGCGAATCCGGTCGTGAGCCCGGCCCAGTACACCGCCGCGCTGACGCGGTGGGCGCAACTCTCCGGCGAGCCGGACCCGAGCAAGTATTTCTCGCAGCTGTCGGAGGCGCAGTCCAAGCAGATCCTGCAGGCCGCCGCCCAGCCGCCGCAGCAGAAGCCGGATCCGGCGATGGTGGTGGCGCAGGCTCAGGCCGCGCTCTTCCAGTCCCAGGCGCAGGCCGCCACGGCGGACCAGCAGCGGAAGGACCAGGAGCTCCTGCTGAAGCAGCAGCAGTTCAAGATGGAGCAGGAGATGGCGCAGGAGAAGCTGCGCCAGGAGTTCATCCTGAAGGAGAAGGAACTCGAGCTGCGTTACCAGCGCGACCTGAACGAACAGCAGATGCAGGCGTTCATCGAGGGCCACAAGGCGGAGGACGAGACGGTGACGAAGCGCACCGCAATCGTGACCGACGCGGCCCTCCAGCACGAGAAGATCGTGGCGGACACCGCCGCCAAGATCCACGCGACGAACGCGAAGCCGAAGCCCAAGGAGACGGATGGCGCATAACGCCGGCAGCCTGGAGGAGAAGGTCCAGCGCGGCGAGGGAGTTCGCCGGTTGCTGGCCGACGAGCACGTTCAGTCCGCTTTCGCCGACCTGCGGGAGCGCACGATCAAGGAGTGGGAGCAGGCGAAGACCGTCGCTGCTCGTGAGGAGTCCCATGCGGTCTTGCAGGCCCTGCACAAGCTGCAGGTCTCCCTGCGGATCATCGTCGATGCCGGAGAACACGCGAAGATCGAGCTGCAGCGGGCCGAAAAGGCCCAACAGACGGTCTGAGCCTTCTCCACGAAAGGAACGCAATGCTTGAAGGAACTGGAGATACGTCCCCCGACACCTCCGCGCAGTCCCTGATCGCCCAGCTGTTGACGGACGATCTGATGATCGACCCCGAAGCACGGGTCCCGGAACCGAAGCCGACGTCGGCGCAGGATCGCAGCCCCACGCCGAAGGCCCCGCCCGCCGATGAGGAGGACGAGGACGTTGATGAGGAACCGGAGGAGACCCAGCCGGACGAGGAAGACGATGACGAGGAACTCGACGACGCACCCGCTCCCGCGCCCAAGCGCAAGCTCAAGGTCGGGGAGGACGAGGTCGACGAGGAGGAAGTCGTCAAAGGCTATCTCCGGCAGTCGGACTACACCCGGAAGACGCAGGCCCTGGCCGAACAGCGCAAGAAGTTCGAGTCGGAGGACCTGCCGAAGGTCCGCGCCGCGGAGCAGCAGTACGCGGAACGCCTCCAGGAGCTCGAGACCGCCATCAAGGCGGTGACGCCGCAGGAGCCGGACTGGGATACCCTCCGCAAGGAGCATCCCGAGGAGTTTCCCCGGATCCTGGGCGAGTGGCAGGTCCACGAGCGCCGGATGCAGAAGCTCGCCGACGCCCGCAAGGAAGCGGACGCCAAGGTCGCAGAGAACCAGCGCCTGCAGGCTGAGGCCGCCAGTGCAGCGGCGGCGGAACGCCTGCTCGAGTTGATCCCCGACTGGAAGACCGAGGCGACGATGAAGGCGGATGCGCAGGCGATCGTCAAGCTGGTCGAACCGCTCGGTATCACGAAGCAGGAACTGGCCGGAATGCAGCGTCCGGAACTCTACGTGATCCTCCGGAAGGCCGCCCAGTTCGATGCGCTCCAGGCGGACATTCAGGCCGGCAAGGTGCCGGCGTCCAAGAAGGCCCCCAAGTCGCCGACCGACCTGCCGGCAACGGCCCGGACGGACGAACGCGGGACCCCGGTGAAGGAGTTCGAGAAGGATTTCAAGCGGGCTGCCCGTAGTGGCAAGCCGGAAGACGCGGCCTCCGCGATCCGGCACCTGTTGTAACCGAAAGAGACTCACATGGCCATCATCACCAACACCGTCCAGACGTTCGACCGCAAGGGCCTGCGGGAGAACCTCACGGACGTCATCTACAACATCTCGCCGACCGACACGCCGTTCATGTCGAACGCCGGCCGGAGCTCGATGGAGGCGACCCTGACCGAGTGGCAGATCGACAGCCTTGCGTCGGTCGACACCGCGAACGCGCAGATCCAGGGCAACGACTACACCTCGTTCCCGTCCACCACGGCCACCACGCGGCTCGGCAACTACTCGCAGATCAGCGCGAAGCTCGCCATCGTCGCCGGGACCGTCGAGGCCGTCAAGAAGGCCGGCCGCAAGGACGAGATGGCGTACCAGGTCGCGAAGCGGGCGAAGGAGCTCAAGCGCGACCAGGAAGCGATCGTCTTCTCGCCCCAGGGCGGGTCGGCGGGCGACACCAGCACCGCGGCGACCCTCGCCGGGCTCCTGGCGTTCATCAAGACCAACACGGTCTTCAATACCGCCTCGGTGGGGGCGGACCCGACCTACACGTCGGGCGTGCCGACCGACGCGCGGGTGGATGACGGGACCCTCGTAACCTTCACTGAGCCGATGCTGCAGAGTGTGCTGCAGCAGTGCTACTCGAGCGGCGCCGAGCCGACGACCCTGATGGTGGGGGCGGTCAACAAGGCGCGCGTGTCCGGGTTCGACGGGATCGCCACCAAGACGATCCAGCAGACCGCGGTGAAGGCCGCGGCGATCATCGGGGCGGCCGACTTCTACGTCGGCGAGTTCGACACCCTGACGATCGTCCCGAACCGCTTCCAGCGCGAGCGTGATGCCTTCGTGTTCGACTTCAACTACGTCGACATCATGTTCCTCCGGAAGTACATGACCGAGAAGCTCGCGAAGACCGGGGACGCCGAGAAGCGCCTCCTGCTCGTCGAGTGGTCGCTCAAGGTCAAGAACGAGGCCGCGATCGGCGGCGTGTTCGACCTCGTCACCACCTGATGACGAATAAGACGTGGATCGTCGGCGGCGCGCTGGGTCTTTTGGTCCTGGGATCCTTTGCCCAGGGCATCCCCCAGCGCACCGTCCGGTGGTACACGCAGGTCGCGGCTTGGGAGGCGGCGGTCACCGCCGACTCCCTGGCGCGCGTCCGGCAGGACTCCGCCGACGCCGTGCAGAAGCACGACCTGGCGGTTCGAGAAGCGCGCGTAGCAGAGCGTGAACGCCGGGATTCGGCGACGGCGCTGGTGCTCGCGAGTCGCATCGCCGCGCTTCCATCCAGTACGACCCTGCCGGACACCTGCCAGCCCGCCGTGCGGGCGCGGGATAGCGTGATTCAGGCCCAGGGCGAGCAGTTGGTGCGGAAGGACTCGACGATCGTCGACCTGATCGGCCAGGTGCGCGGGGAGCGGTCCCTGCGACTGCGCCTGGAGGAGGATACGACCGAGATGAGCCGGGAATTGCGGGAGGCGAAGGGCCTCATTCGCACCGCCCCGGTGCGGATCTCCCTGTGGGAGCGCCTCCGGCCGAGCATTTACGCGGGTTTCGGCGCGGCGGGCGGTCCGAGCGGCGTCCAGACCGGTGCGGCGGTCCTCGTGGGGTGGAAAATCCGATGATTGAACGCCCGTTCGGCTTTGATCCGGTCACCGGGAAGCGGGAGACGTTCTTCTATGACGAGCTCACCGGCGATTTCCACATCAAGACAGAACAGGACATCGAGCCGGTGCTCGAGCACGCCAATGACATGCGGAAGCTGCATCGTGGCGCCGGCGGTGGGAAATGGGGCGACGGACAGATCCGGGTGGCCTCCGTGCCGCTCTCCGTGTACCACGAACAGCTCGTGAAAACGGGCAAGATCCGCGACAAAAAGGAGATCAAAAAGTGGCTGAATCAGGCGGAGAATCAGGTCTTCCGGACGCGCCCGGGACGGGTGTGAGCGGCGCGCCGAAGGTCAACGCCCTGCCGTCTCCCCCGATCCGGCTGGCAATTTGCTCGCCGTGCCGGGATGAGGTGGACGCGGAGTTCGCGTTCTGCCTGGCGCGCCTGAGCTCGGTCTTGGGGGCCACTCTGGTCGCGGAGGGCATCGCGGACATCACGTTCTTGTCGGTGAACGGCTCGCTCGTCGACTTCTCCCGCCGGAAGCTTTTCTGGGAAGCCGTGGAGTGGGGCGCCACGCACATTCTCTGGCTCGACACGGATATGGTCTTCCCGGACCACATCGTCCACTCGCTCCTGAAGCGCAACGTGGACTTCGTGGCCGCGAACTACTCGACGCGCCGGCCGCCTTACCAGCCGGTCAGCTACAAGAAGACGAACCGGGAGACCGGTGACGCGCCGGAGCGGTGCTTCACCGGACCGGAGTCCGAAGGGCTGGAAGAGGTCGAGGCGACGGGTTTCGGCTGTGTGCTGATGCGGACGTCGATGGTGGCGTCGATGCCGCAGCCGATCTTCCACACCGAACATGACGGGACGGGCAAGCAGTGGATGGGGGAGGATGTGACGTTTTGTCTCGCGGCGCGCGAGGCGGGCTTCAAGATTTGGGTCGACCACGATCTCTCGAAGTACGTCGGACACGCCGGGCGCCTGGTCTTCACTCACGCGCATGTCGAGGCGCTCCGGGATTTCGAGGCCGAGACGAAGCGGATGATCCTGACGCCAGAGGAGGTAGCCCGTGGCCTTTGATACCTACGCGCACCTACAGACCGAGATCACGGACCTTCTGGATCGGGGAGACCTGGCGTCGAAGGTGCCCTCCTGGATCGATCTCGTTGAGGCGGAGATTCAGCGCATCCTGCAGGGCCGGGATATGCGGACGACGGTTGCCCTGACTTTCGACACTTCAGGCGCGGTCGCCCTGCCGGCGGACTATCGCTCGCCGGTCAGCCTGACGCTCGAGACAGATGCGTTCAAGGGACCGATCGAGATCACCACCTACGAGCGTCTGCAGACCAAGCGCGGGCAGTTGGTCAACGGCCAGCCGCTGTACGCGGCGGTGAACGGCTCGAATCTGCTGGTCGCCCCGCTGCCGGATTCAGACACCGCCTACACCGGCGTCCTGGTGTACGACGCGACGGTGGCGCCGCTGTCCGACACCAACACGACGAACTGGGTGCTCACCAACCACCCGGACATCTACTTCTACGGCGCCGCGCTGCATAGCGCGCCGTACCTCCGGGACGACGACCGCATTCCGACGTGGGAGAAGTTCTACACGAAGGCGGTCGATCAGGTCCGCGTGGCGCGCGATCGCGCCGAGTTCGGGGTCAATACCCCGGTTGTTCGCCCGAAGAGCGCACTGGGGAGCTGACCTATGGCTGACTCAACCACCACCAACTACGCCCTGACCAAGCCTGAGCCGGGCGGTTCGTCCGGATCGTGGGGCACGAAGTTGAACACCGATCTGGATACGATCGACACGACGATGAAGGCGAACAGCGACGCCGCGGCCGCCGCACAGACGGCTGCCGACGCCGCGCAGACGACGGCGGACAGCGCCCTGGCCGGGAGCCTGGCTCCGCCGGCGGGGACGGCGCTCACCATCACGGGGAGCTCGCCGAACTACGCGGCCACGGTCGATCTGTCGACGGGAGGTCCGGTGTACGTGGCGACACTCGCTGTCTCCTCATCCGTTGTGTCGGCGCTCACGCTGACTTTCTCCAACCGCCCTGTAGGCGACGGCAAACTGATCTGGCTGTACGTGGTTGCGGTGGCGACAGGGACGCCAGGTTCTCCTGGGATTCGTGTGCAGTTGGCGTCAGGATCGACGGGATTCATCGCTTCGCCACTGGCGCTCGTCAAATCCGGCACGCTGTCGGCGCTCGCCGCCGACTACAGCTATTCATCGAACGGTACGTACTACCTCGCCATTCCGCTGTACGTCCTGGGGTCCTGATGACGGAGGATGAACGCTCGTTAGGCCGCCTGGAGGCACAGATGGAGGGGATGGAGACCCGCATGGACTCACTCGAGGCGAAGGTCACCACCCTGGGACAGGACGTGCACGACATCAAAGAGTCCGTAGCGGAGATGCGAGGTCACATGAAGCTGCTCGTCGGAAGGGACCAGACGAATGCTCAGACGATCGCGTTTGCGGTGCTGCTGTTCGCTGGGGCTGGTCTCTATTCTGGCCGCATTTCCGAGTGGGGGGCGCTCATCTGCCTCTTCATCGCCGGCGTGGTCTCCCAGCACGGCTCGCTCAACAAGCTGGCTGCCACCGTGTTCCGCCGGAAGGAAGATCCTCGTGCCGACGTCCCGGCTGCTTGAAGCGCAGCACGTCTGGGAGGGCTGCAGGCTCGAGCCCTATCTCGATCAGCTCGGTCTGCCGACAATCGGACGCGGGCACCGCATCCCGTCGCTTGACCATCCACCAATCACGCAGGAAGAGGCTGATCGTCTCTTCCTGGAAGATGTGCGCGCGGCGGAGAAGAAGGCGATCGCCCTCGCGCCGAACCTGACGAAATATCCCCGCCGGCTGGACGCCCTGACGGACCTCGTGTTCAACGGGGGTTCGCGATCGCTCGAGGGAAAGGACATCCACGATCCATCGGATGATGCGGGCGTCGTCAAGGCGTTGCGTGCGGAAGACTGGAAGGATGCCGCCGCGCGCTTTCGTAACTACTGCCACGGTCACCTCCCGGACGGCACGGTGGTCAAGCTCGAGGCCCTGGTGCATCGGCGTAACGTTGGCGCGCGCTGGATCGAAGAGGGCTGATGCTCGTTCCCCTGAAGCTCGCGCCGGGCCTGTTCCAGAACGGCACCCTGTACCAGGCGAAGAATCGCTGGGCGCGGGCCAACCTGGTGCGCTTCTCCGAGAACACGATTCGTCCGGTGGGCGGCTGGCAGGAGTTCACCGCGGCCGCGCAGGTCGATCCGACGATCACGCTGAACGGCGTCCCCCGGGCCATCATCGGCTGGCGCGGGTCCGACGGTAACCAGACGGTCGCCGTCGGCACGAACACGAAGCTCTATGCTCACCTTGGCGGGACGCTCTACGACATCACGCCGACAGGGTTCACGGCGGGGTCGGCGGATGCGGAATATGTCACTGGCGGTTACGGGGACGGTGCATACGGCGCCGGCCCGTACGGGGTGTCGGATCCGGCGCAGACGACCTTCGCACCTCCCGCGGTCTTCCACCTTGATACCTTCGGGGAATACCTCGTCGCCTGCAGCGCACCGAACGACGGGAAGATCTACGTCTGGGACCGCAGCGTGAGCGACATTGCGGTGCAGGCGACGGGCTCGCCAACGCAGTGCCTTGGCGTGGTCGTGACGCCGGAGCGGTTCGTGGTGGCCTTGGGGGCGGGCAACGTCAGCCGGCACATCCAGTGGGCCTCGCAGGAGACGACGGATACGTGGACGCCGGACATCAGCAACACGGCTGGCAGTCTCGACCTGGAAGGGGTAGGGATTCTCGTGGCCGGTCGTCGGGCGAAGGGCGAGACGCTCCTCTGGACGACGGACGATGTCCACGCCCTGCGATACATCGGCGGAACGCTGGTCTATGCCGCGGAGCGGATTGGCGGCAAGTGTGGGTTGATCTCTCCCGGGGCGGTGGCGATGGTCGACGACAAGGCCGTCTGGATGAGCAAGGGGAAGTTCTTCCTGTACGACGGTTACGTCCAGGCGATCCCGTGCGACGTGTCTGATGCGGTCTTCTCCGACCTCAACACCAACCAGAGCGGGAAGGTGACGTCGCTCACGATCTCGCGGTTCGGGGAGATCTGGTGGTTCTATCCCTCGGCAGGTTCGACGGAGAACGACAAGTACGTCGTCTGGAACTACCGGGAGAACCATTGGATGACGGGCACACTGCCGCGGACGGCGGGATGCGATTCCGGGGCCATCGGCTATCCGCTCCTGGCCTCGTCGAACGGAAAGCTCTGGGAGCACGAACGGACGTTCGTCCACACGGACCTGAGCGGAGGCACGCTGACGCCGTATCTCGAGAGCGGGCCGGTGGAGGCCGGGGAGGGGGATCAGGTGCTCTACATCAGCCGAATCCTTCCGGATGAACGCACGCTGGGCCAGGTGCAGCTCAGCCTGTACGGTTCCTTTGAGCCGATGGCGGATGAGACGCTCTACGGACCGTTCACGGTCGGCAAGAACACGGACGCCCGCATGACGGCGCGTTGGGTGCGCCTGCGGCTCGACCAGATCGTCGAGGAGGACTGGCGTGTGGGCGTGATTCGCCTGGACGGGAAGCCGGCAGGCGCCCGAGGGAGTCCGCGGTGACCAGCATCCGGCCGCTCGGGCTCATCACCCCGCGCTTCCCGAATCCCACGCCGAAGTACGACCGGGAGAACGAGGCACAGTACCGCCAGGCCGTCGAGCGTATCCTGCGCCAGGTCGTCGGGCAGACGGTGTCGTCCAGCGAAGGCACGATCATCAACCCGCTGGTCTTCGACCCGGACAATACCATCGACGTCGGGCGGTATGTCGACGGCACCGGGACGAGCGACAAGCGTCCGCGTACGGTCTATGCGGCTACCAGCGTCATCAGCCCGCTCTTTTCCGGGGTCACGGGAATCCTAAGTGGTGCGTTGACCGTGGGCGGGGTGCTAACGGCGAACGGCAGTGTCGTGCTGGGTGACGCCACTAGCGACACCATCACGGCGACGGGGCGCTTCGTCTCCGCTTTGGTGCCGCAGGCTGCGAACACCTACGACGTAGGCGCGGCAACGTTGCCGTGGGGTGCGGGGTACTTCCAGGGCGCGGTCTACGCTGGCGGCCTCGCTTCGCTCCAGACTTCCGACCCACTCGCGTCGATCTCCGCCACGACGCCCATCACCGTGCGCGGCTACGGGCGGCAGGTCGTGGAATACCGGACCAGTTCGGTCGTCGCGCTCGACGGTCCGGGGATGCACTTCGTCCGTCGTTCCGCGAGTGGGGGCGCTGTCGTGGCGGACTACCTGCTGGGCGAGTTCTCCTTCTCCGGCGGGTATGGCGATTCGGCCAACGTGCTTGTCAATGCCGGGATCTACGCTCAGGCCCGCGAGACCTACACGTCCTACGGGACGCAAGGATCAGCCGACCTGGTCTTTGCGACCAAGCGGGCCTCGTCCGGGACGAACCGCGCCGCCGAATCTCTCCGCATTCTCGCGGAAGGGCATACGGTGCCGCAGACGGACAACACGTATGACCTCGGGGCGGATGCCTCCACCGGAGGCACGTTGCGGCGGTGGCGGTCGGTGCGGGTGGCGACGGACGTTCGCATTGACGCGGGAACCGGGGCGGGCGGGATCGTCCACGCCTACTTCCGCTCGACGGGCGGGACGTTGCGGTGGGGGCAGGGGCTTCTCAACACGGATGCGGGCGCGAATGCGGGCAGTGACCTCGCCCTCTGGCGGTACTCGGATGGTGGGGCGCTACTGGGCAACTGGCTCACCGTCACCCGCTCAAGTGGGGCCTGGACCATCACCGGGAACGGCAACGTCACCGGGACGCTGGCCGCCTCCTCGACGGTCCAGGGTACGCAACTGATCTCGACGGTCGCCACTGGCACGGCCCCGCTGACCGTGGCCTCGACCACGTTGGTCACGAACCTCCACGCCGACAACAGCGACAAGCTCGGCGGAACGGCAGCGGCCTCCTACGCCCTGCTGGCCTCCCCGACCTTCACGGGGACGCCTGCCGCCCCCACGGCGGCGCCGGGAACGAACACCACCCAGCTCGCCACCACGGCCTTCGTGCAGGCGGCGACGGGGGCGTTGGTCACGGGCGTCTCCTCGGTGTTCGGACGGACGGGTGCGGTCGTAGCGACGAGCGGGGACTACAGCTTTAGCCTCCTCTCTGGCACCATCGACACCGCACAGGTGAGTGGTGCCTACTCCGGCATCACCGGGGTCGGGACACTCGCCTCGGGCGCGGTGCCCGCGAGCCTCGTCACGGCGGGGACGTTCGGCGCGGGGGCGTACACGTTCCCGAGCACGCTCCGCGTGACTGGTCGTACTGGAATCACCAGCGGTCTCTACATCGGCACGAACGATACGTCTGTTGACACGGCCTTGCAGGTTGGCACCGGCTACACCTACACCACTGCCACCATCCTCTTCGGCATCCGGTCGGACTCTATCTTCCCGAGCACGGCAACGAATCAAGCGTTCGCCGGGTACTTCCGTTTCCGGTCTGCCGCGGCAGCGTTCACGATGGCCGCTGGCTACGGGGTACGCATCGAAACTCCGGTTATCGGTGCAGCCTCGACGGTGACGACTGGTTACGGCATCCATATCAACACCCAGACGTGGACAGGAAGCACCAACGCCTACGGCATCTACGTGGGGAACGTGTCGGGAGCCTCCGGTGCGTCTTACGGCCTCCGCATCTTCGACCAGACGGGGTCGGGCACGAACTACTCCCTGTATACGGGGCTCGGCACAGTGCGACTCGGCGGTCCGGTCACGGCGGTGGCTCAAATCACCAGTACGTTGACCACGGGCACTTCCCCGTTCGCCGTCACCAGCACCACGGTCAACACGAACCTGAACGCCGACCTCCTCGACGGCCAGCACGGGTCGTACTACCTCGACCTGACTAACGCCACAGGCACCCTCGCCGCGACCCTCGGCGGGACCGCGCAGTCCTCGTGGACACTCGGGGATCTCCTCTACGCCTCCGCCGCGAACACCCTGAGCAAGCTGGCGGGGAATACCACCAGCACGAAGAAGTTCCTCACCCAGACCGGCACGGGCGCGGTCAGCGCGGCCCCGGCGTGGGGAACGATTGGGGCGGCCGATGTGGCGGCGGGGACGTTCAGTGGGAGTTTCTCCTTCGCCTCACCACTGAACGTTGGCAGCTACATTCTGGTTGATAGCACAGGCTACAGTGCATCCGGGGTGCAGTGGGGCGCGCTCGTTTCGACGGCGAGCATCATTCCGGGAATCGGCGTTGCCACCGGCCTTGAGGTTTATGCTACGGGGACTCTCGGTGCGCCTACTAAGTCCATTCGGTTCACCACTGGCAACACGCTCGGCACCGACGCTTACCTCGACCTCTACGGCACTTCCCACGCCAACGCGGGCCGCATCGACCTCGCCTCGGGCGGCTCAGCCGACATCCGCCTTCTGGCGGCTGGGAACCTCGCGTTCTTCGGCGCGGCCTCCGCAGGCGGGGGCGTCAAGGTCGTTTTCATCGCCAACGCCACCACTCTCCCCACCACCAACCCCACGGGCGGTGGCATCCTGTACGTCGATAGCGGCGCCCTCAAGTACCGGGGTTCCTCTGGCACCGTTACGACGCTCGGACCGGCGTAACTTCGTAGGACCCCAGGAGCACCAATGACCGAACCGACTCTTCCCCAGGAACAGGCCAAGGACGTTGCGCTGATCGCCGAACTCATGGCCGCTGCGCCCGTGCCTCTCGCCGTCCACGAGCAGGGGCGCGCGGCGCTGGGGCGCCTCATCCAGGCCCTCCTGCCGAAGGCCCCCGCCGAACCGGCTCCGACGAAGCCGGAACTGGTCGTCTAGTGGAAAAAGACGTGCTGGGGCCTTATCTTGCACCCCTACAGGCAGCACTGGGGTACACGGGGGGCTCCCACACCCTTGAGGACGTCCGGAAGGAACTCGCGGATGGCCAGCTTCAGCTTTGGCCGGGTCCCCGATCGTTCATCCTGACGCGGCTGGGGATCCATCCCTCGGGACAGCGCGTGGCCCACGTCTTCTGCATGGGCGGCGTCCCGGAAGAACTCGCCGTGATGCGGCCAGTCGTCGAAGCCTGGGCCAAGTCGCAAGGCTGTACGCGCATGACGGCGCTTGGGCGCCGGGGCTGGGAGCGCCACCCGCTGCTCGGGAATGGCTGGAGTCCGACGATGACGTGGTTCGAGAAGGAGCTTTAGATGGCAGGCGGACAGGCAACCACCACAACGTCTCCGGACGGCAAGACCCAGAACTACCAGGACGTCCTGCGGCAGTATATGCTCGGGCTCCTCGGCAGCGCCTCGGGGAACCAGGCGCTTACGGGTCAGGCGGGCCAGTACGGCACGAATCTCGGCTTGCCGGATCCGACGGCGCTCAAGGACCAGGCGCGGGCGGAGTTCGACCGGCAGCGGACGCAGGCCGGGCTCTCGGCCGCCGATATGGCGACGAAGGCCGGCGCATTCGGGGGTGACCGCTCAGCGATCCTGCAGGCGCAGCTCGTGAACGGAGTCAACCAGAACGAGGCGTCGACGCTCGCCGGGATTGACTACCAGAACCAGAATGACCAGTGGCAGCGCCTGATGCAACTGGCCAATCTGGCGGGTGGCGGCGCGCAGTGGGGTGGCTCGACCCAGACCCAGCAGATGCCGGGCAATCCCTTTGGGACGATCGCCGGCCTCGCGGCGACGGCAGGAGGGCTTGGCTGGAGCCCGTTCAAGTGACCTCTCCCTTCGCGCCATTCATCCCGTCCGCGGATCCGGCGGGACCGCGGCCGCTCACTGCGGATGAGATCCTCTCGCTGCAGGCCAACACCCCGACCGCGTCGGCGATTCGCCAGATGCCAGCCGTGGCTCCGGGGATGCTGGCGCGCCTCTTCGGTGGGGCGGATCCGCTGCAGCAGGGCTTGCTCACGCCGGACCAGGCGAACAGCCTGGGGCGGCAGAGTCTGCTTGACACCGGACTTGCGATTCTCGCCGCCAGCGGTCCGCACGCAGTACGTCCGGGGATTGGGGAAATCCTCGCCCAGGGCCTCCAGGCGGGCCGGCAGGGCTACCAGCAGCGGTTCGGGCAGGAGCAGGCTGTGGCAGGGGCCGTAAGCCAGCAGCACGCCGCACAGGCGATGGCGGCCCTCCGGCAGAAGTACGCCGGCAAGAGCGACATCCCGTCGCTGACGGCCTATATGCACGACCTCATCGGCCTCGGGACGCCGGAGGCGCTCGCCGGAGCGCGGGCGCTCTCGGAATACCTCAAGAGCCAGAGCGAGAGCGCGGTGCGGGGTATCCCGATTGCGACCGTCGGCCCGGACGGGAAGCCGATCACGCAGCTGGTCGACCCGACAACGTCGCGGCCGATCGGGTCACCGATGGCGCGCATCGAGCCGCCGGATCCGCAGTTGGCGATCAACGCCCGGCTTACGCAGGGCGACATCGCGAACTTCAATCGGCAGTTCGCCGGGACGCTCAACAGCAAGATGGTCGACGCCTACTGGCGTGCCTCGAGCCACCTGCAGGAGGCCCGCAACGGGACGCCGGGCTCCTACAAGGCCGCGATCACGCAGTTCATCCAGAGCGCCGAACCGGGAAGCCAGATCCGCCTCGGGATGCTGCAGTACCTACAGGACATCGACCCGTCGGTCCACGGGCGCGCCGACATCGCGCTCCGGAAGCTCACGGACGGAACGTGGGACCCGAAGTACCTGGACGGGCTCCAGCGGATCATGGACTCCAACTTCAAGGAGACGATGGATCGCTATACGGCGGCCTACAACGACCTGGTCTCCCAGAATCCGGACGTGCGGCCGCACATCTCCGCGCCAGACATCTTTTTCGGGACGCGCGCGATGGGCCGGACGCCGGGCGTGAGCGGTGGTGCAGCGGGCAGTGCGCGCGATCGTCTGCGGCAGGCTGCCGGAGGGCGCCCGTAATGGATGAACTTTTCCAGCTCGCCCTGAAGGCGATGCACAACGGGATGTCGCGGTCGGAGGTCGACGCGCTGATCCACGAGGACACCCAGGGCGCGATCCCGTCCTTCGACGCCCTGAAGACGCACCTTGCCCAGCAGGATATGGCGGGACAGGGGACCGCTGTGGAGGCATTCGGCGCTGGGGCGCTCCCGTTCCTGGACCGGATCAGCGGGGCGCTCGACGCGGTGGGGAGCGTGATGGTGAGTCCCCAGACGGGTCTGGAAGGCGCCAAGCAGGCATATCTCGAGGGCCGGGACATCGTGCGGGCGCGCAACGCGGCCTACGCGCGCGAGCACCCGAAGATGAACGTCGCGATGCACATTCTGGGAGGCGCCGGAGGCGCGCTGGCCGGGTCCGCGGCGCTTAGGGGCCTGGGCTTTCTCGGGACGGCGGTGAGCGATGCCGCGCCGACCATTGGCCAGCTGGCGCGCGCAGGTGCTACGGCCGGCGGCGTCGTGGGAGGTCTGCAGGGCCTGAGCGATACGCCGGATCTCACGAATCCCGAGCAGGCCGCGAGGGACGCGGCCTTCGGCGCCGGCACCGGTGCCCTCGCCGGCGGGGTGCTCGGCGCGGCGACGAAGCCGGCCCTCTCGGCCGCCGGAGGCGCTGTCCGCCTGGTTCGCGGTATGCTCCCGGACTTCGTGCCGGGGTCTATCAGTCGCGCCGCGGCGACGGAAGGCTCTACCGCCGGACTGGCCTCCTCGGTTCTGCCGCCGAACGTGTCTGAGATCGTCTCGCGACTCGAGCGGTCTGCGCCGGGCGAAGTGACGTTGGGGGACGCCAATCGGGGTGAAGTGATGGACGCCGCATTGACGCGCGCGCCAGACCTCAAGCCGCGCGTGGCGCAAGACCTCATAGAGCGTAGTGGTCGGGCTGGCGGCATTCTGGCGAGTCAGGCAGAACAGGCGACCGGCGCTGCGCTGCCGCCCGGGGCGCAGGGACCGACATTGCCTTCGGCCGCGGACATGAGGGCAAGCGTCCAGGACCGGGCGATGACCGGAGGGACTCGACTCGCGGCGGCGGCGGAGCAGGCCGCGGGAGTTCCGGGGATCGACGCCATCGAGGCGCGGGCAGCGGCACGTGCGGCACGGCCGGCGTTGCGAGCCCGGACGTTCGCCGTCCTGGAACGTGACAACCCAGAGATTGACTGGAACTCTCCGACGACCAAGAAGCTGCAGGATGCCATGCAGCTTCCGGAGATTGCCGCCGTGCTTCCCGAGGTGAATCCCGGGGAGACGCCCGCGAACTTCCAGCGATTCCAGACCGCCGCACAGACACTGCGCGATCGCGCGGATGCGATTTACGCGGGAGGGGCGCGTGGGGATGCCCGCCTGATGCGCGGAATGGCCGAACGGCTCGAACAGGGCATGGAGGACGCCTTCCCGGGCTACGGCCAGGCACGTCTCGGCTGGGCGGAGAACCAGGCCGTCGAGAAGGGGACGCGGTTGGGCAAGAATGCCGTGAACCTGGATGAGCGACAGATCGCCCAGAATCTCCGGGATTTCGGACCGGAGACGCGCGTGGATGGGACGCCCAATACCGTTTCGGAGGAAGCGCGCAATGCGTACCGCTTGTCCGCGGCGGACAGCTATGTCGCTTCTCTGCGGAACCTGGAGCCCGGCTCGGATGCAGCCAAAAAGGCGCTGCAGCGCGGGGACCAAAGCATCGAAGGCCGTCTGCGCGTCATTCTCGGGGATAACGAGCAGGTCAGTCAGTACATGGAGCGCATCCGGGCGGATCGCCTGGTGGAGGCGCATACGCTTGGGGCAAAGGCGCTGGATGAAGCGCCGGAGCGCATCCCGGAGATCCTGCAGTCCTTTGGAGAAGGACCTGCGGGAGCGGAAGCCCGCACTGCGTATCGGGTGCGGATGTTGGATGAATACACGAGCGATCTCCGGAATATGGCGAAGGGCGCCAATGCCGGGCGTGCCGCGGTGCAGCGATCCAACCAGCAACTCGAAAGTCGCCTGCGGGCAGCTTTCGGTTCGAGCGCCGAGATGGACAAGTTCTTCGAGACCGCCGCAGCGCAGGAATGGCTCCATGCCTCGCGTGAGGCCATCGCCGGCTCGAAGACCACCCCGCGCACAGAACTCGTGCAATCCCTCTTCGGACCACGCAACTTCGGAGGTCGGCTCTGGCGGAAGCTGGCGACGTGGGTGCAGGCGGATGCCCAGCAGGCCGCCGATCGGCAGACCGCGGGCAGGATGGTGGACTTCCTGGGGGCGAAGGGGCCTGAAATGCAGCAAAACCTGAGCGCCGTTGAGGCCCAGCGCGCCGCGGCGGCTGCCGCCCGGGGCGCCCTTCCGGGACAGGCGACCACCGCCGGGATGTTCGGGGGCACCACCGGTGGCAAGCAGTTCACCGCCGGGGCAGTGGTAGGGCCGATGATGTTGGCCCCGTCGTTCCTTCTGCCGGGCTTCCTGCGGCATCTCTCCGGGGATCAGGTGGCCGGCGCCCAGTGACCGGTCCCCGGCCCGTCCGGCTGCCGGACATCACGGTCCACGCCGGCCATCTCCCGAGCGCGATCGAGCTCGCCTTCCGCCAGATGGGGATGACCCCCGCGGAGCGTGCCCAGTCTCAGGCGGACTTCCAGGCCCGCCGGGAGGCGTTCGGGCACGACTTTCCTCGCGCCCTGCCCTCCGGGATTCCCGCCTTCGCCGGCGGTGCCCTGACCGACGTCGCGTCGTTGGATCTCCCCTTCCTGCCGCCGGCGTTCCCCGCCGTGCGCGCCAAGGGGGACGAACTGACCCAGCACCTCACCAACTATCTGCAGCGCCTCTTCGGGGCTCCAGCGGGCTCTGAGGGAACCCAGGCGGGCACCGAGGTCGGGAGCCTCGTCGCTGGGGCAGTGCTTCCTGAAGCCGTAAGTTCCGTCTTGGAACGTCTACCCGTTCCTCGTACGCCAGAACTCCCTGGTCGTCCTGGTCCCGCGGGGACGTGGATCCCGGGGGATCCGGGGACGATTCGACCGGGGGAAGGATACCGGTGGACCCCGGGAAAGGAGTACCAGGCCCCAGAGCGATTTACGAATCACGACCTGGCCGGGAACGCCTACCTGACCAATGGCCGCGTCGTCCGCGAGCCCTGGAACGCCCCCGCGGTGCCGCAGTACGTTCCGGAACGTCTAACCTCGCCGACAGTGACGCCCGATGTCGTCAGTGAACTGCAGCAAGCGTGGTTCCAGAGAATGAGTGATCTGGCTCGGCAGAACGGGGAGACGATGTGGAGATGAAGAGCATCCGACTCTAGACCTTCAGCCGCACCAGTTCGGTCAAGGACCGCCGACAGGCGGGACAGCGGAACCCCCGGCCCCCTTCGGCCCGGGGGATGAGCCGCACGCCGTCGATCGGACAGACCGCGTTCGTCATCCCGGGGGAGAAGTCGAGCTCATCGACCTCTCCCTCGAGCGGTTCCAGGGCCGGGCGGTGCAGGGTCACAGCAGCGTCTCGGCCTGGTCGTCGATCCACGTCGCGAGGTCGAGACCCGCGATGCCGATGACGATGCCCGCAATCATCAGGACGCAGGCCGCCGACCCCAGGACCGAGGCCGCGCCCCGGCGGAAACGGTTCCAGAGCTTCTTCATTTGCCCTCCTGTCGTTCGGCCACCATCTGCGCGCACTCGGCGTAGCCCGCCAAGTCGGTCAGATTGTCCCGCTTGTGCTTCCCCGCCTCGCGACTCACCTTCATCGCCGCCATCATCAGACAGGCGATGCGGGGATCGACCGGTCCCTTCACCCACTTCGCCCTTTCCAGTATTGCCCCCCACATCTCGCCGGTCGCCTTGTAGTCGTCGATCGGGTGACCGTAGTCGGCCCCGCGGTCGCCGTGGACGAGCCGCTGGGCCTCCTGCAGGATCGTCTCCTGGGGCGGCGGATAGTGTGTGAGCGGTCCGAGCGGAACGTACTGACCCGTCCTAGTTGCGCGCATTCGCGCCATCTCCTGCCGTTCGGTCTCGTTCATCCGAGCCTCGCCGAGGAGTAGCGCGACGGGTCCATCAACTCCAGGCCAGTCACATGAGTGCGAAGCAATTGCTCCGGCGAGAGGCCGATCTGCGAGGCGGCGAGCACCACCGCGCCGAAGACGGTCGCCAGGGCCGCCGTCAGGGCCGTCGGGTCCATCTCCTTCGGATCGGGATTCATTTTCTCGGCGAGGTCCGCCGCGCGGATCGCCTCGCGGGCAAGCGCCTGGACGGCGAAGACGATCGGATCAGTCCCCGGGGCGGTGTAGAAGCCGTCCCGGAGCATATCGACGTAACGATCGAGGAGCTCGTTCATGTGGTGAACATCCTCGGAAGACCGTATTCCTCGAGCTGCGACTGCATCAGATTGTCGATCGGCGGGGCGTCGGGGAGGCCGATCTCCGACTGGCGCGAAGTCAGATCCGCCACGTCGCCCGCCAGGCTTTCACTCATCCGCCGTTCCTGAACGAGGGCGTCCAGCAGGTCGTCATACCGTGCGATCTTCTGCGTCGGGTCCGTCAGCTTTCGACTGGCGACCCACATGCCCAACTGTGCGTCTGTGATCATACTAACTCCTCTCTGAACGGCAAGAGCCGTCGTCCCAAGAAGCCATTACGCCGCGAGCCTTTCTCGCGTGCCTTGTGCAATCCCTTCGTCTGCAGCCGGGCAACGAACGCGCGCATCGTCCCCGCGGATTCGCCGTTCCGCCCGGCCCATTCCCGCCACGACTCGAAGAGTCGCTCCGTCGTCACGAACTCATCTTCGCCTTCCGCGGTCGATTCGTCAAGCCACCGGCCGATGGCGTCCTGCTCGTTGAAATATTCCTCCGTCGCGTCGAAGACCGACGGCGGGGCGGCGAGGCCGTCCTTCTGCCAGTCGAGACAGCCGCGGACCGCCCAGGCGAGGATGGCCGGCCATTCCGACTTCAAGCGTCTCCCCAGTTCCGTGTCGACGACCTTCGGTGTCACGGTGAAGGGGATCAGGTGGATCCGGCGCCGCATCGCCTGGTCGGCGACCTGCAGTTCCGGCTTGTGGTTGCCCACGAAGAGGAGCTTGAACTGCGGCTGGTAGGTGAAGAAGTCCTGGCGCATGAAGCGCGCCGTGACGGGATCGCCGCCGGTCAGTCCCTTGACCCGCGCTTCGTCCCACTTGCGGCTGGCCTGAGTCTCGCTCGCGCTGACCAATCGCGCGCCGAGGAGCATCGCGAGTTCCGTCGGGTGCCGGTCATTGTTCGCGGACGTGAAGGTATCCATCGGCGCGGTCCGCGCGTAGTCACCGAGAATGCCGGTTACCGTGTTGAGGAAGACGGACTTGCCGTTCCCGCCCGGTCCCCAGAGCATCCAGAACGCCTGCTCAGACACTTGGCCGGTCAGGCAGTAGCCGATGACACGCTGTAGGTACCGAATCACGTCCGGCTGGCCGTTCGTGGCCTCGAGCAAGAAGGAGTGCCAGGTCGGGCAGCCGGCGTCCATATCGGGCGCGA
Organism: Gemmatimonadales bacterium; assembly: GCA_035692845.1. GTDB lineage: Bacteria > Gemmatimonadota > Gemmatimonadetes > Gemmatimonadales > GWC2-71-9 > CAMLHP01. Next base: position 16,961 of record DASSHL010000441.1, on the reverse strand, counting down.
CGGCGGTCATCTTCGAGCAGAGGGCATCCGGATTGTGCGGCCCCATCACCCCCGTCCGGAGGTCCAGCACCCCGCCGGGCGTGTTGAGCGCCCACGGGTCGCTGTCGAAGACATCCGGCCGGAGGGCGATCTGCGGCGCCGACTCCATCAGCTTCACGACCGAGTCCCGGGCGTAGGCGGAGGAGAGCCGGCGAGCCTGCGTCAGTGACTCCTTCTGCTCCTTCGGTGTCACGCCGACTCGTGCGACGACCCGCGACAGGCCGTCGAGTCCCTTTGCCGCGAGGTGCATCGCGAGGTTCAGCGCATCCGGGCGCCAGCGGCCCTGGTCCCAGACATACCACTTCCCCTCCGCGGGGACGTAGCGGACGAGATGACCGTCCGAGCGGATGATGCGTTCGGTCGCCCACTGGTCGGAGAGCGCGATCGGCTCCTGGGCATCCGCGTCATTCTTGACGGCCACGGCATCCACGGCCTCGAAGTCGAGCGCCGCGTCGTTGTACCCGTGCGCGCGCGCCATCTCCGCGAGCCAGCCGAAGCCGACCGCGTAGGGCGGGTGCATCCGCCGCCAGTCATTGCGCCAGTCGTCGGGCGTCCCGCGGCTCTTGCCTTCGTGCTTCTCGCACCACGTCGACCAGACCTGGAAGGCCGCCTCTTCGTCCTCCGGCCACGCCGCCCGGAGGGCGTAGCCGACCTTGATGTAAAGGTCCCGGTCCGTGTCCGGCGGATTCGGAATCATCGCCACGACTTCGTTCAGCACGTCGATCGACGGCGCGACCAGCGTGTTCTGGTCTGCGCCCTCGCGCGAACGAATGACGCCATTGCCGACGCGCTCGACCTCGCAGCCGATGGCCTCGAGCAAGGACGTCACCTCCTCGAAGAACGCCGAGACCTGCTCCTTGCTCAGGGGGGTGAGCGACTCGGCCGGCGGGAGCGGCTGGTTCCAAGTATACTGATTCCCGGACGGGTGCTGTCCGGCAATGACGCACTGCCGACCAGCCCCCAAGACCTCCAGGAGGTGACAGGGCTTTGCCGGCCCCTTGCCTTCCGGATAGATGAGGAGCGCCATCCGGGCGAACGGATTGCCGGCGAGGCGGTAGAGCAGGAGGGATTTGGGCGCCCGTCCGGTGCGGATCGGCGCTGGCCCGAGAAGGCGTGTCGCGATTCCGGTGAGTTCCCGCGCCAGCGTCTCATCGAGGCAGTCGATGTCGACCGCCGGGAATCGCTCGGTCCGGAGACCGATGTTTGCCCCGTCCTGCGACCACTGCTTGACGGCTTCCTCGGTCGTCGTCTCCGCGAGCCAGGCATAGCCCGCCCACGTCCCGTTCGCGAGCCGACGGCCCGGGGCCTTGCCGAGCTGCCCGGCCGCGAGCCGCGAGCCGGGGGAGAGCGGGGCATTCGGCGGGACAACCGAAATGAGGTCCCGGTAGCCCGCGTTGAACCATTGGACGGGAAGTGAGTTCACGAGTTACCCCGAAAGGTCTTTGACCACTTCATTTTAGCCTCTTGCGGCTGGTCCACTCGACGACCTCCCCGGGTCGGACAATTCCAGTCTCCACCGGCGCTACGTCCTTCCATCATCCAGCCTGATGCACGAAGCGATGTGCCAGATTCAGACTCAAGAATGAATGTCTGGATTTTTGTGAATCCCATTGCCTCACAAGCGCGCGCCGCAGCGGAATACAAGATAGAGCAGGCGTTCTTGGTGCCATCTGTTACCAGACGAGTGACTTCTGCCACATGGTATTGCTCAGTCATTCGTGCCACTGGACGGCCGACGATACAGGCCCCATGAATGTTGCCTGTCTCGTCAATCACGCCAAGAGAGAAACGATGGCCAACCGCAGGCTTGTGGTGACGGTGAAGAAACTCCACGGCCTCATTCGCCTGGGCCAGCGTGAACGGAACAACACGTAACGTCATTTGCCGAGATGCTTGAAGTATTCGATCTGGCGCAGCCGACGCTTCGCCTGCTCGAGGGAGAGATTCGGCTTCGACAGCCGCTTCTTGGACTTCTTGCTCACGACTTCGTAACCCTTCTTCGTCTTGCGGATCATCGCTTCACCGGCTCGACGCGCAGGTGCGGCCAGCGGTTGAGGACCTGGATCTTGGTCATGTCATGCCCGTCCGCCAGGTTCCGGACCTCCATCTTGCGCCGCATCGACATCGCGTTCCAGCAGGCGAGATAGGTCCGGGCGTTCAGGTCGCCCTTCAGGGGGAAGCCTCGAGTTTTCGCCATCAGATATGTCTCCATGTCTTACCGGTTTTGGCGGCCCACACCGCATAGCGACAAACGCCGCGCTGGGCTGCGATCTGCGCTGGAGCAACAGTGCCCTCCCGAAGAGCCCTAACATCTCGGGCAGTAAGCCGGGCGGCGGGGTGGTTTTCGCCCCTCGGTCGCCGCCCTAGACGCGCGGTGTCGAACTCGTTTTCTAGAGGAGTGGCGTATCGCAAATTCACCACCCGATTATCTGCTTTCACGCCGTTGAAGTGAGCCACTTGCTTACCGCGAGGTCGACGCCCCAGCCAGGCTGCAGCTACAAGCACATGAACCAGTCGTTCCTTCTTCGGGCGAGTCAATGATACTTGAATGTACCCCGAAGGGCGGCGAATCTGTTTCAGTGTTCGCCCCGGCCGGAAATGTCCATTACCGCGAGACAAGACCCGAAACCCCAGAGACCGTACTTCTCCCCGATCAGATACTTCGTACTTCCCTTCCCAGCCCGGCACCGGTCGCCACTTACTTCCGGTAGCGTGGCCCGGACCAACCTTCTGCCGCGATCGGGCAGTTAGTGCCCCAGGACGGCGCTTGGGCGAGGAGCTTTTCATAGGAGGCGACATCTCCGAATCCGGCAGGGACCTCACAAACCACTTCGTCGTGACAGCTCAAAATAACCGGATAACCGGACTTTTCAACCCGCAGCATCCCTTCGGCCATCCAGTCCCGGGCGATCGCTTGGACCGCGTTCTCGACCAGGAGGCCGCCGTAGAGCGAGCACTGCTCCCAGCGCCGAGTATAGCTGTTGGTCGCCCACGCCGTCAAGGACTTGACCTTCGCCGGCTTCTCGGGGGTACTCCAGGGCGCCTCGACGATCTCGACCTTGGGCCGAGCATAGCAGAGCGGTCGACCGGAGGGCAGGATCATCCAGAGGTAGCCGCCTCTCTTCGTCAAGCGGAGAGACGCTCCTTCCCCGACCGTCTGGACCGTCCCCGGCTCCTCCACGGCGGCAATCGCGGCGTCCTGGATGTCCCGCCAGAGGGCGACGACCTTCGGGTGCGTGTCCCGGTAGAAGGTGACGAAGCTCTTCGCCTCCTCGTCATCCAGGATGACGTTGTACATCTTCGCCGCGGTCTCCCGGAACTTGGCCCCGCCCATCTGGAAGCCGCAGCCGAGCTCAACCGCCTTGCCCCACTGGCGCGCGTCGAAGTGCGTCTTCTTCGTCGCCCACGCCGGCAGTGGCGTTCCCCGCATTTCGGAGATGCGGAAGGCGTTGTACATGTACACGTCCTCCCCGCGGCCGAACCGATCGACGATGTCCCACTGGCCAGCCAGCCAGTTTACGATGCGGGCTTCGATGCCGGCGTAGTCGGCGACGAAGAGCGCGTGGCCTGGTGCAGCCACGAGACACGATCGCAGACCCGAACTAACAACTTCAAGGGGATTGGCGACCACATCAAGGACCTCGAAGTCCCCTCGGCGGAGTTCGTCGAGCCAGGGCTCAACTTCCAAGGTAGGTCGAGGATAGTTATGTGGTTGGGCAAGTCGTCCGGTCCAGCGACCAGTGGCTGCCCCGTGGTAGAGAAGTAGTCCACGCATCCTCCCATCTTCCGAAGAACAGTTCAACATGGCCTCGAGCTTCGCATTGGACGACTTCGCCGCGTCGGCCCTCGCCTCGAGCACATCCCTGACGAAATCAGGAAGCTCGCCCTCGAGCAAGTCCTGCAGCGGCTTCTTCGCGAGCGAGCCTACCGCTGCCCCTTCCTGCGCGAGCCACGCCTTGAGTCGGCCAACTTGTGTCGCCTGCGACACAACGCCTCCGGTAAGCTCGGAAAGGAGCCTGCCGGCTCTCTCCATGCCCGTTCGGGCAATGCCCTGCATCCCGCGAATCAGGGGCAGGTCAAGGGCGACGCCACGATCGTTAATCCTCTGGTCAAGAACGTACAGCTCCCGCTCCTTCGGCGGCAGACGACGGACGGCCTTCGCGATACGATGCTCCAGCCGGACGTCCTGCTGGCAGTAGGCATAAAGCTTCTCCTTGCGCGCCTCATCGTCCCACCAGATGCAGGAGCCGTCGGCGAGCACCTTCCGCGGCTTGCACATCTGCAACATCAGCCGGTAGCCGGCCGCGTCCTTCGTCTCCTCGAGCCCGATCGCCGCGGCGCACTGGTCGAGTCCGCGGGGAAGCGCCATTGCGGCGGCTTCGGCGGCCGTGCAAAACCACTGCTCCAGACGAACCTGCGGGAACATGTACTGGGGGCCAAGTTCGTTCCACATGACGCGCTCGAACTGGGCGTTCCAGGCCCGGAGGTTCCCTCCGGCGGCGATGTGCGCCGCCAAGCGCTCCGGGAACGGATCCCCTAGCTTCCAAATCTCCGGGGCTTCGTCGCCGAAGGCGAAGGCGAAGCAGAGAATCTCAGTGGAGGGGTGCTGGCTATACGGGTAGACGCCCGCCGTCTTTAGGTTGCAGGCACTCCGCGTTTCCAGGTCGATACTAGCGTCCTGCAGCACGACGCCTCCGGGTATCCCAGCCCTTCTTCGCCCACTCTTTGAGATGCTTCTTTCGCGCGGGGCTGAGCCAGGATCCGCTCTTGACCGCATCGAGAATGTTCTGCGTGCGGGTGCCGTAATGTAAATTGCTGAGCCGCGGATCCGCTCTGTTTCCGTTCTTGTGCCGCACTTCCATGCCTTTCGGCGGGGGTCCGAGAAACAGGAGGGCCACGAGCGCATGTACGCAATGCGTCTTTCCGCGACCAACGCAAATCGTCGGATAGCCGTGAGATGCTATGCCCGGCCGCAGGGGACCACGCGGGCCTCGGGCGTTGCCGAGAGACGAAATAGCGTATCGTTCGTCCCAAGGAACTGTCTTCCACTGTTCTTTTCTCATAAATCGCATGGCGGGACTCGAACCCGCATCTCACCACCGAAACGGCTGGCGGCTTACCGTTAGCCCACATGCGACACCACCCAGTGTTCCCTAGCTCCGGAGAGCACGCCTTGCGGCTATTCGGGTGTCCAGGTCCTTCAGATCACCGGCTCCTCGCCCGGCAGGTCCGCCGGGACTTCCGTCAGGTCGGCCTCGAACTCATCCTTCGCCGCCTTGCGGTTGTCGATGCGGCTGCCCTCGCCGGTCTTCTGGAAGTTCGAGAGCCCGAAGGAGACGCCCTTGTTGCCGGCGCGGTCGTAGGCGAAGCACGACACCGTCGCGCGGCCCTGGCAGCCCGGATAGATCTCCTCGGCATTCCCCGGGACCTGCTGCTCCTTCGTGATGGTGAGGGGCTTCCCGTCGGCGCCCTTGTACCGGCTCACGACACCCGGCGCGGTGTCCGAACGCAGGTTCACGAAGATCGTGCCCTCCGGATAGCCCTTGTCGACCGCGTCCTTCCGGAACGGGGAGCGGAGCTTGTTGCTGGCAAACCAGCCGATCGCGTCCGGGCCGAACTTGCCCGTCGCCGCGGCCTTCGCCGCCTCCTGCATCGCCTTGAACTCCGGCGACGCCTGGGCCGCCTTGTCGAAGACGAGCGTCACGCTGTACTTCTTCTTCTGGCCCTCTTCCGCAGCCACCGCCTCGAAGAGGTGGGGATAACTCACGATCCCAATCGGCGTCTTCAGCCGCGCACTGGGGGTCTTGCTCATCGCATTGCCTCGTTTCTCATTCCGCAAATTCCGACTGGGCGCCCGCCGTGATCGCGGGGCGGCTGTCCGCCACGGGCGCCAGGGTGAAGCCGCTGGATTCCTTCGTGATGAGGTCGGCGAATTGGCCGGTGAAGCTCTTCTTGCCAACCACCTTCTCGAGCGACGCGACGCTCTTGAGCTTCCGTTCCTGGTACTCCTCGGGGCTGATCCCGAGTTCGTCACAGCGCGCTTCGATCGCCTTCTCGTCCTCGATCCACTTCCGCATCGCCCGCTTGGCCACGAGCTTGTAGCCCGGGACGTCCCGGCCGGCGGACAGCTCACCTTCGGCGTACTGCACCACCGCCTTGAGCCAGGATTCGATCACCGGCCGGGCCTCGAGCACCCGCACCAGCATAGCGGGCGTGAGGGTTTCCGGCAAGGGCGGCCGAACCTCATCCGTGAAGTCGGTCTGCGCCGTCACGGCGACCATCGCGCGCTGGGCCGGGCAGATGGCCTGTGCCCGGCAGAACCGGCACCACGGGCCGGCGACGGGCTCGGACGCCGGATCCAGCGCCGTATGGGCTGCCGCGAGCAGGTCTTCCGAGAAGGCGACGAGTTCGTCGTAGGCAATCGTCTCCCGCCGGATGATTCCGTCGGCGTGGACCGCCCGCGGCTGGACGATGACGAGCTCGATCGAGTCAATCCGGCCCGGGCCGATGTCCCGCTCCACGGCGAGGGTCGCCCCAAGGCCGTAGTAGCGGAGCTGGGGGTTGCCCTTCGCCGCGACGGCGTGCCCCTGGCCGTGCTTGTAGTCGATCACGACGAGCCGCCGCGCCGCCGGAAGGCGGAGCACGACGTCCGAGGTCCCGAACATCTCGGCCGGCGGATTCAGGGCGGCCAGGGAGAAGCGCCGCTCGATGTCCAGAACGGCATCGGGATGTTCCCGTTGTGTTTCTCGCACGACCTCAATGCACGTCGCGACCGCGTCGGCCATCTCCTCCGTGACGAGGACGCCCTCGACCATCGTGTCGATCCAGAAGTGGGGCTCGCAGTTCCGCTTGAGCGCCATCTCCAGGACCGCGTGCGCGGTCGTCCCCTCCCGGGAATAGTCGTTCGCGCCGTCGCCGGGCACGCCCTCCTGCAAGCGTACGGAGGCGGGGCAGTTCATCCACCGATCAGCGGAGGAGGCCCCGAGCGCCGCGTGGGTCTTGGGCTGGACGAGGTCGGCACTCATGACTGGACTACTCGGCAGTAGACGAGGCCGCCGGACAGCATACCGCCGGTCGCCGTACCGCCCCAGTCCGGCGCGTACGGCCCGTGCTCCTGCTGCGGTGACTGGCCGCAGAAGCAGCACTTCATCGGCGGAGGCATGATGCCGAGCCACGGGCCGTGATGCGTCGAGTGGTAGCAGTGCTGACCGCCATCGTTTCGCGAAGGACAGATCATGCGACCTCCTCAGTAGCAGGCATGTCGGGTGGAGACGTTTGGACCGACGTGTGGTCGGTAGCCTCCCCGGCCGGACTCCCGGTGGACCCGAATGCCTGCTGGGCCAGACGATCTTTGTACCACTGGGGAAGACCGGCGGTCACCCCACGCTGGATCTGCGGCCACGCCCACTCGAAGAGCTTCGCCTTGATGTCGGCCTCGCACTCCTTGAGGATGTCGGCTGGCACTTCCTTCAGGAGCGGCCCGATGTCCTGCGGCCCCTCGACCAGCGTCCCGTTGTCGCGCAGATGCTGCAGCGCTTTCTCCCAGCGCGCGGTCGTCTTGAATGTCTCGATCACGCGCACGACGACGTCCTTCGCCGCGGGATTGGACGCCTTCCACTCCAGGCTGTGCGCCTCCTTGAAAGCAGGTCGGACGTACTTCCCCATCATCGCCTTCTTTTCCGACGTGAACCGATGATAGTTCTTGACGACGATTCCCTCCATCGTCGCCCCGCCGAGGACTGACTCCCGTTCCGTCAAGGCGATGAGTTCCTCGAAGGACGCGATCGTACCCGCGGCGAAACACGGGACGAGTTCCAGGCCGATCCGAACTGCTTCGTCCCGCTTGGCGATCGGGTCCAGGTAGGACTCCAGCGCCGGATTGATGTCGTACAGGATGATGTGGTCGACCGGGATCCGGGCGTAGGCCAGGGTGTTGTGCTTGGGCGACTGGAGATACTCGCCGCGATAGGTCCACCCCTCGCGCAGTAAAGGCGCAAGACGCTGCGCGGTGGCGACCGCCTGCGTGAACATCTTCTCCGGCGCGTCAAGATTGAGCTGCTTGCCCTTGCTACGGCAACAGAGTTCCCCGCCAATCACGCCGAAGCTGAACTGGCTCCCATCGACTTTCTCCTCCACGACGACGGGGTCGTGAAAGAGATCGGCGATGGCGCGGTGCCCGATCGCATAGATGCTAGGGTAGCTGTGGATCCGACGCTCGGTCTCCACGAACTCTTCGCTCATACCCCGCGCGCCCCCCGCCGCGTGAACCCCGGCATCTTCGGCTGGGGCGGCTTCTTCGCGAGCAGCGGATCCTTCGCCTTCACGCCCTTGCGGCTCTTCCGCAGGCGCTCGAGTTGCGTGGACGTCTTTCGCATCAGTTCTCCTCGGCCGCCGGGGCGGCCAGTTCGGCATTCCGCGCGGTGGCCCACTCGATCTTCTGGGCGTCGGTGAGGTCCAGGAGCTTCTTCACCCCGAAGGCCGTCACCGTCTCGCGGAGCTTCGCGAGGCCGAAGCGATTCGTGTACTTGTTCGTGATCGCCCGGAGCTCGTCGGCGGTGGGCGCGGCGGAAGCGGTCAGCGGAGCGGCCGCCACGACCTCAGCCGGCGCCGGATCGACGAAGGAGGTCTGGGCCGGATCTTTCGAGTCCGGGACTTTCTCCGCCTTCTCCTTCTTCGCCTTCTTCGGCTTCTCGAGGTACGGATCCTCCGCCGCGACGAGTGGCGTCACGCGACCCGGCAGCGCAGGTGACGGCGTGGGCTCGGACGGTGCGGTGACTTCGGGCGCGCGGAAGCCCTCGACGACGGGTGATCCGGCGCCCGCGGCGAGGGTATCGGCCACGGCGCGGAGGACGGCGGCGAACGCCTTCTGCTGTTCCCGGGAGACGACGTCTTCTCCGTCAATGCTGAAGTTGATATGCACTAGTGTTGCTCCTTGAGTCGTGCGTCGCGTAGTACAGCTTCCAGTTCCGCGAGAGTCGCGGAGTTCTTCAGGATGTTCGCCCGGTGCGAGATGACCCGGACGTTGCCGGCGACGTAGCCGTCGTCGGGGCGGATCTTGTCGAGGCTCGGGCTGTTCGGCCCGGGGGCGCCCCCGGCGCTCGGGTAGAGCGGGATTCCGAGCACGGGGCACGTCGCAGGCACCACGATGTCCGACTCCTGGATCGTGCAGGGCACGCCCTGGCGCTTCGCGCGCATCCGCGCCGTCATCAGCAGCGCATACCCAATCCCCTTCCGCTGGCGCCACCGCGCCGTCGCCTCCCGGCGGCAGGGGAGGCACTGCCACTTCCGCTCCCGCCCGAACCGGCGCCACTGGTCCTGGGCGCAGGTCCCGCAGAGCACGCCCCGCGGGAGCGGCGTCAGCGGCACGAGTAGAGCAGGATGGCCGCCAACGCGACCAGAAAGAGGCCGATGTCCGGCTCAAGCCGCGTCAGGAGGATGTACCGCTTGCCGAAAAGATTCACGGCCAGCCCCCGGCGCGGAGATCGGACAGACGCTTTTGCTCCGCAGCGTCCATCATCTTCTCGGTGTTACGACGAGCGTAGATGCTCTCGACTATTGCGATGACGCCGATGAAACAAGCCGCGATAAGGAGGACGATCATCCGTCCCTCCACTTCACCGGCGTCGCATCCTGCGGGCCACGGCCGTGCTCGGCGAGGTGTGCGCCCAGGCGGCGATGGAGCTCCTCGACCTGGTCGAGATCCATATCGAAGAAGGGATCATCGTTCGGAAGGCCATCCGCGAAGAACAGACCGCCCGGAATGCTGGCACTATCCTCAATGATAAACTGACTCCACTGCCGCGCTCGGCCGATGCGACGTGCCTTCTGCGGGTAGAACGTGATCTTCTTCATTCGGACATCTCCAGTTGAGCGAGGTGACGGGCCTTGCGCGCCAGGATGGCCGCAATGCGCCCGGAGTACGAATCACGGAGGCCCCAGATCCGCGCGATCAGGTGTTCGGACGTCTGTCCGTGCCGGCGGATCCGGTGCGCCATCTGCACGTTGTCGCCGGGGACGAATGAGGGCTCAATGAGCTCGACCTGCGACGCATTCGTCAGGGTCAGGGATTCCTTGCAGGCGTCGTTCTGGCCCAGGAAGACCCGCACGGCGCCATCCTGGAACCGCGCCACGGCCTCTTTCCGCCAGGCCGGCGTACTCGAGCCATCGACGCGGACGACGCCCAGGGGAGAAAGCATCCCCTCAAGAATGCCGAGGACGTCCTTGTGATACGCGAAGATGACGCGCGTCGACGTGGGATCCGACTCGAGTTCCTCGAGAATGGCGCGTCCCGCGAGCGCCGCGAGCGCCAGACCGACCTCATGGCGCAGCGACTTGGTCGCCGCCGTCTCCGGCGGGGCGCTCCCCGCCTCTACCAAGTCGCCCCAGTCGTCGCCACCCGCGATCGTCGGACCGCTGACCATCTCATGCCGCCAGAGGATCGGCGGCATTGCGGCCATTTCCGCCAGAACCTCTTCGGACTCCCAGGTCCGTCGGGTCATGATCCCCTGCTGGAAGGGACCGCCGCCTTCGAGGAGTTCCTTGAAGCGGCCCTCATTCTTGATCCCCGTGATCCGCCGCTCGAGTCGGAAGGCGAATCGGCTGTTCTCCGGCCGGGCCGGAAGCCCCGTCTCGCGGTCGAACCAGGCCCAGTGGCAGAAGACCGACAGGAACTGGTCGTACGACCCGATCCGAAGCGCCCTGAGACGTTCCGGCCAGAGGACGGCCAGGGCGGTGAAGAGTTCGCCCGGGTTGCCGTTCGGCATCGGAGTCCCCGAGAGGCACCAGACGCGCTCCGCCTTGCGCGCCAAGCCGGCCGCGCCGAAGACCGCCTTCGTCCGCTGCGCGGTGCGTTCCTTCAGGCGATGCGCCTCGTCCAGGATCAGCACCCCACCCTGCGACACGCTGTCCGGCGAGCGGACGACCTTGTCGTAGGAGGTGATCTCCGGCATCTGGGCCGGGCCGACCAGCGCCCAGTCCTCCTCCCACCGCGCCTTGGCCGACGCCGGGCAGAGCACCCGGAACGGCGTTCCGGCCGGTAGCAGGGCCGCTGCGGCAGCCGCCGTGCGCGTCTTCCCCAGCCCCGGCACGTCGGCTAGGTAGTGCCTTGCAGATGCGGCGAGGATGCCGGCCGCGCGGGCCTGATAGGCGGCGAGCGTGTCGGTGGCGGGGGAGGACGGGGCGAGGGCCATTAGCGGAGGCGGGAGAAGTTCTGGGCCGCCGTCGTCTTGGCTGGATCCGCCTGGACGCCTGCCTTGCGCAGGGCCTCATAGACCGGCACGACGTCCTCGAGCCCCACCAACTGATGCTCGAAAAAGCCCGTCAGGGCGCGCAGGCTCTGCGCGACCGCGTAGGGCATCGTCAGGATGACCTCCTTCGGCGGTTCCGGCTGCGGGAGGGTCCGCACTTCCGCACGGACGCTCATTCCGCACGCTCCTTCGCTACCATTCCGAGGCTGGAGAATCTAAAGTACCGTCCGATGCCCCGACTGTGGATCCCCGCGGACTCGAGTGCGCAATACACTTCGTCCATACGTCCCCGATAGGTCGTATCCGGGTCGCCGGCTATCCCACCGGCGATGGCGGCAAGGATCTCTGCCGTCCGGACGGGCATCGTCAGGACCACTTCCTTCGGCGGCTCCGGCTGGGGGAGCGGCCGGACGACTGCAGTGACTGCGCTCATAGGATTCCTCCGTTCAAGGTCAGAAAGTCGTCCCACGCCAGGATGGCCAGAGGGACGGAAATACCATTGCGAGAGACGATGAGCAGCGGCGTGAGCCGCGCGGTACCGTTCGCATTCGCTTGGGTCCACGACTGCCATACGTTCACCCGTTCCTGGTTCTTCGCCTCGACGGCGTAAGGGAAGACCTTCGTCGCGGCGGGCGAGAGGATCAGATCCGTTCCCGTGGCACCGCTCGAGCGGGAGAGGACGTCGCCCTCCGCCAGGCCGAACGCCCGCTCGACGTCCTTCGCGAGCTGCTGCTGCAGTCGGCGGCCCTTGGCCTTGGCGCTGGATGGTTTCACTCGTCACACTCGCAGTAGCAGGGTTGGTCGTGCGTGCATTGGCAACAACCTTCACTCCTCGCCCGCATTCGGCGGATCTCGGCAATCAATGCGAGGACCCGCTGCGCCGTGGCCACTGCTGTTCGCAGGGCGAATGGATCGCCAGTGCCAGCCTTCAGCGCCGCCTCTGCCCAGGTGCGCCGATTGTGCTCGTCCTCCTCGATCGTCGCAAGTTCCTGTTCCGTCATGCGCCATCCTCGTCGTCAGGCCAGATGTGTTCCGGCTGGTCCGGGGGGAGCGTCAGCGGCAGGCCCTCCTGCCGGTCCCGGAAGCCCAGCGGATGTGCGGTGCGGTAGCCCATCCACCACACCGTCTTCTCCTCCGCCGTGAAGGTCGTCGGCGGCTTGGGGAGCGGCTGGTTCGGATCGAGGGCGTGGTAGCCCTGGTCGTACCCGGCCTGCGTCCCCTCCCACCAGCGCGGTTGCACGCGCTCCGGCAGGAGCCCGGGGACCACGAGCCGGGGCCTACGCGCGGCGGGCACGACGATTCCTCCGGCCGGAACGGCCGGCCGCTTTCTCGGCGGGCGTCTTCTTGGGCTTCATAGCCTCGCCGGCCTTGACGGCGGCCAGCAGCTCTTCGTACGCCTGCTTCTCGAGGGTGTAGGCACGCTCGAACTCGTCCGCCCGCCGCTTCAGACCGGCATTGTTCGCGCGGAGGAGGTCGTTCTCCGCCTTGAGTTCCCCCGTCCGCTGGTCCTGGACGACGATGTTCGCGCGGAGGAGGTCGTTCTCCGCCTTGAGCGCCCCGGCGCGCTGCACGATCTTTTGCGCTTCCCTGTAGGAGACGTCTGCCATCTTGCGCGCCTCCTCGCGCTGCACGACCACTTCCTTGATCCGCGTGTAGTGCTCCGACGCCGGGATCAGGGTTTCTCCGTTCGCCGCAGCCAGCGAAGTCGTCTCATCCAGACCTGGGAACCGCTTCTGCTCCCGCTCCTCGCGGATGAAGCCGAAGAACCGACTGCGGTATGCCCGCACGCGCTCGCACACGTACGCCGATCCGTCCCAACGCGTGACCTTCCAGTCCGTCCAGTTGCCGACCATCTCAGGCTCCTTCCGGCGCCGTGCGCGCCTTTTTCGGGGTCCGCATCCGCCGCAGGAGCGCCAACCGGCGGCCCGTCGTGCGAATGTCTTCGCGATCCTTCTCCGTGCAGTAGACCTGGTGCTTCCGGATCTCGGCGCGGAGGGCGTGCAGGATGACGACCATCCGCGTCACTTCGTCCTCCTCCGGCATCGACATCCGGTTCACGCCGTCGGCGAGCTCGTCCAGCAGCCCGACCTCGTGCAGCACGAGGTGCTTGTCCAGCAGTTCGACCTGCTCGTTGTTCAGAGTGACGCAGAGTTCAAGCATCTTGCAGTTCCCGGACGAGGGTGAGGAAGTCCCGGACGGCGCGGCCGTTCGGGTCGATGGTGTCCAGCGGATCGGGGTACTTGGCCTGCACGTATTCCACGGCGTAGATCCCGCCCGCGCCGGGCGCCCCCTCGAGCGCGGCAAAGCCGGGAGGTCCGACGAGCTGCCCTTCGGCCAACAGGGCGGCTCGGTCGGCCTGCGAAATAAGCGAATGGGCGGCGAGGAGGTCAACGCCATAGCGTTCGCCGATCCGGACGTCCAGCGCCCTCTGCCGCTCCTTGAGGTCGGCGGTCTTCCAGGTCGTCGGCACATCGCCCGTGACGGCTTCGTGGGCGTCGTGGAGCAGTGCGGCCAGGCGGATCGGCCGGTAGAAGGGACCGCTCCCCCCACCGCCCATCGACATACGGAGGAAGAGCTCCACCACGAAGCTGTGGTGGAGGACGGACCACCAGCCGCGGGTCTGGCCGGCGAAGCGGGGCATCCGGCCCAGGCCAACGGCGATATCCTGCAGGGCCGGCGCATTGCCGCCACCAGGGATGATCTCGATACCGGATTGTGTCAGCACTGCACCACTCGGGTTGAAGGTTCGGAAGTATGGGAAGATCCTGGCGCGGTGTCAAGCGCCTCTCGGGCGTCGGCCCGGACGGCGGCGATGAGGGCGTCCACCATGCGCTCCGCTTCCGCCTGACATGCGGCACCAGTCATTGACGGGCGAAAGCGGTGCAGGCCGAAGGCCAAGTAGTTCGCGATGGTCTCGCGCCTCTCCGGCACGGTGGGCGGGGTCATGGGGCCTCCAACGTGAGTGGTGCGTTCGGGCCTTCGCGGTTGCGCGTCCGCATCGCCAGTTGCCGCATCGTGATCTCAACTGCGCCGGCCTTCACCGCTTCGGCTCGCTTGGAGAGGGCGATGTCAAAATGCTCGCGGCTGGTGCCTTCGGCTTGAATCCACTTCCGTGCTACGCCAATCCGGTCTACCATCGCCAGCAGCTCGGCGTTCGAGTCGGCGACCATATGGCACATCTTCATGCGCCCGAACGCGGCCTTCATGTCATCGACGTAGACGCTCATGGCGTCATCTCCGGCAGGGGAAGGGAGGCGAGGGCATCTTCGGCTAGGCACCGCCGTTCGAGCAGGGAGTACAATCCGATGTGGGCGTCCTTGCGCTCGGCGTTGTACGCCTGCTGCCACTCCCGTACCTTCTCCACCAGGTCACGATACGGCGCGACCGCCTCCGCGACCCGGCGCTCGGCGTAGGCGCGGGCTTGGGCATCGAGGGCAAGACGCGCGTTGTGCGCGGCCAGTTCGCCGTTGCCCGTTCGTGCTATCGTAGCATCTTCCTCGCAGGCGACAGCCTCGAAGTCGAGAATCGGTTCGCTCACGTCTCCCTCCCGAAGTGGGCCGCGATGAAGTCGGCGGCAAGAGTAAAGGCGGTTGTAACCATACCCCCGGCGCATTCAGCTTCTTCTCGTAGCGCCTTCTCCGCCTCTCTGTACGCCTCCCGCTTCGCCTCGGCCCGCGCGTGGGCGAGGACGGCGCGGTGCTGGCGAACTACGGAATGTGCTTGTTCTGGGGTCTCGCATACCGCCAACTTCACCCGCGACCGTCCTTTATCCGTTTCGGTTTGCCCCGCGAACAGTCGGCGTCCTTCCTCCCAGTCATTCGCGGCTATTTCGGCGGCGCTCCACCGTCGCGTTTGTGCGGTGACCATCGTGTAGCCCTGTTCCAGCCCCGCCGGGGGCGCGGGTGGGGTGAGTCGCTGGGCGCTCTCCATGCAAATACCGTCACAAAACGACTCGGGGCCGCAGATGTGGTTGGGGCCGTGCCCGTGAACAGGACACCGTGCCAAACTGTCGGCGTCGCACTTCTCGCAAGACTCACTCGGGGGCGCGGGTGGGGCGGCCTTCGAGGAATTACCAGACCACCATCCCGGATGTGGTGGTTGTCCGCCGTCGCAGTAGTGGGCTCCAGTCGCTCCACACTTTTCGCATCGGTCGCTCACGTCTCCCTCCCGAAGCGGGCCGCGATGAAGTCGGCGACCGCAGAAACCACGGGCAGGTCGAGGCCGCTGAACGGAACGCCGTGGGTGTCCTCGACGCATTCCCGCACCGCCTTCACGATCTCCTCGACCGTCTCCCGCTTCGCCTCGGCCCGCGCGTGGGCGAGGACGGCGACGTGCTGAGCGTTGAGCGCGCGGAAGGCCCTGGCGCTCACCTTGAAGGGAGACATCTCCTCGGTCTCCGTTGCGAAGCTCGCTGCTACCGCCGCCTTCAGGTCCAGCCCCGGGGGCGCGGTGAGGAGGGCGTCGAGGTCGCGCTGGCAGTATTCGCACGGTTCGTCCTCGGCGAACCCACACGCCTTCGTATTGCCTTGCATCGTCAGGCGGATGTGTTCCAGCGCCTCCTGCACCCGGCGTTCCAAGACGGTGATGTCGGTCATCCAATCCTCCGATCCGTGAAGGGGATTGCTTGCAGGTGGACGCGGTGCCCCGCGTTCCGCTGGCGCCACGCCTCCCGGATCGCCCGGTTCTCGAGATGGTACAGCCCCACCGGGCGCCAGGGACCGCCACGCGGGCGCGCGGTGAGGAAGTACCGGATCACGGCGTGCGCTTCGGGTAGGGGATGGCGAGCGGGGAGGGGGCGCACGTCAGGCACCACCGCTCCGCCGAGACGGGGGCGTGCATCCACACGCGGTGACAGCCGGGGCAGGACACCGGGGCCAGCGGACGATCAGCGAGGGGCTTCAGCTTCTTGGCCATATGAGGCTCTCAGGGCAAAGGAAACGGCGAGACGGTCAGCCAGCACGGTAAGACATTCGGCGGACTCTGTCAATCCCGCCATACGGTCGGCGCGGGCCAGGGCGCGGAGCCGGCGGTACTGGCGGTAGGCGGTCATCGAGGCTCCTTCCCGGCCATCCAGTCCCGAGCGCGCTCCCGTCCCGCCGCGCGGCGCAGATCGGCGGGGGTGGCGCCGTACGGCATCCCTGTGATGCGGAAGTGAACGCCGTCCGCGATGTCGCCGCGTAGGGCGCTCTGCTGTCGGGAGGTCGTGACGCTGTACCGCGTCTCATTCAGTACGCGCTTACCGTCGTGCGTGATAGCGAGGAGGCAGGTACGGTAGGAAAAGATGGAATCTCCATCCGTCGAGATCGAGTTGACCGCCGACCCGAACGCGGTCGGGCGCTTCATGCCGCAGGGCCGCCCCTGCCGCCATGCGTCGAGCACTGCCGCGACGTTCTTCCTCACTTGGCACCGATCCGGTTGGAGGGAGTGCGATAGAGCCGCGCCCAGGCGGCGGCCGTGACCTTGCTGTACTCGGCCAAGGCGGCGGCCGTGACCTTGTAGTACTTGGCCTGGGCGGCGGCCGTGACCTTGTCGTACTCGGCCCGGGCGGGGGCCGTGACCTTGTAGTACTTGGCCTGGGCGGCGGCCGTGACCTTGTCGTACTCGGCCCGGGCTTCGACCACCACCACGGCATCGCAAAGGGCGGCAATCAGGCGATTTCGCCGGGGGAAGGACCAC
>DASSHL010000440.1:0-7340 GCA_035692845.1 Gemmatimonadales bacterium | reverse complement strand
AATGCTCGGCTCCAGCAGTTTCATGAAGCGGCGCGCCTCGGGCACTCGCGATGACGGAAGGAGTCCCAACCGCTCCGTCATCACCAGCGCCTGGCGCGCGGCACGATCACGCAGCTCAGGGAGGGAGCGCCCGCGAAGCCGGCCGATCATGCCGCACCCGACGCAAGGAGCGGCAACAGCTCGGCCGCAAGCCGTCGCGCGTTGGTGGGCAGGTCGTAATGCCGCACCACTTGCTCCCGCGCCGCCTCAGTCATGGCAAGCGCGGCTGCGGGATCCAGGAGCACCTTCGCAATGGCATCCGCGGCCTCGCCGACATCGCCGGCGGTGACCAGGTGCCCCGTGACGCCATTTTCGATCAGCTCCGGCACACCGGTCACGCGGCTCGCCACACAGGGCACACCCAGTGCCATCGCTTCCATGAGCACGACCGGAATCCCCTCAGCGAAGCTGGTCAGCGCGAAAACCGACGCGCGCTCGAACCGGTGCCGGGTTTCGACTGCATTGAGCGCCCCGGTGAATTCCACCCGATCCTCGATCCCAAGCTGGGTCGCGAGCTGCTGGAGCCGCTGTCGCTCGGGTCCCTGTCCCACGATCGTGAGACCCACGTCAAGACCACGACCGACCAGCTGCTGCACCGCCTCGATCAGGACGGCCTGGCCCTTGATCGGCGCGAGCCGGCCCACCGTAAGCACGGTGGCGCGCGGGGCTGCCGGCTGCAGCGCGCGCGGTACGTACGTCGCAGTGTCAACGCCCAACTGGACGACGCGCACCTTGGCCCAGTCGTCGAAACGGGCGGTTCGCAGGACCTGCGAACGGCCAAAGTTGCTGATGGTCACGACCAGGGCGGCGTGCCGCACCTTCTCCGCCAGGCCAAAGCGCGGCGTCTCGAATTCCGCGGGACCGTGGATGGTGATGGAGAACGGGCATCCCGTTGCCACATGGGCGAGCAGCCCCACGGTGGACGCAAAGTGGATGTGAAAGTGTCCAGTCCGGGTGCGACCGAGATGATCCGCGACGATGACGGCCTCAGCCCAGTAGAAGAGGTGGCTGCCGAGGGCGCCGAGGTCGAGCCCGCCCAGGCGGCAGGCGAGCACCAGCGACCGCGCCAGCTTGCCGGGCGCGCTGAACATCCGGCGGACGAGTGCAATACCGAAACCCGTCGCACCCTGACGTTTCACGTACCAGGTTGCCGCTCGCTCCGTTCGCTCGTCCTCCGTGATGCGGTCGATGGGCCGGTCATCACCGCGGATGGAGATGGTGGAGACGTCCACACCCGCCGCGCGCAAGGCCTGCACTTCACGCAGGATGAACGTGTGGTTGAATGCCGGGTATTCACTGATGAGGTAGGTGACTGCCGGCACTCATTGCCTCCAGACATTCCAGCGGCCGGTGAGGCCGTTGATGGTGGCGACGGCCACAGCCGCCTGCATGGTCCAGAACCAGCGCAGGTACGTCATCAGCCTCCTGCGAACGCCGAGGAGTTCGGCCAGCGCAATCCCGAGGAGGGCCGCCCCTGCCGCGACCGCGAGCGCCCACCAGCCCCACGCCGAGATGGCGAGTCCCGCCACGCCGACCAGCAGCGCCAGGCCCAGCCACGGAGTCATCAGCCGGAGCAGCTTGTGCAGCAGGAAGGAAAGCCAGACCGGATTGCGCCAGGGCAGCAGCACGGCCGGCAGCCAGGCGCAGAGCTGAAAGTTACCGGTAAGCGTTCGCACCTTGCGCTGGAATTCCTGCTCCACGGCAGGGCGCCGGGAGTCGTGCGCGCGAGCCGAGGTATTGAACCCGACCCGATGGCCGTCGAGGATGAGGCGCATCGGGATGTAGAGATCATCCAGAATGAGGCCGGCAGGCAGTGGCGCCCACAAATCCCGGCGCAACGCGTAGATGGAGCCACTCACGCCGATGGCGGAATGCAGCCGCGCTTCATCCCGGCGCAGCCGGCGCTCAAAGCGCCAATAGTGCTCAACCAGGGAACGATGCCCGGTTTCCGGCAGCTCCAGCTGGCCCGACACTGCGCCGAATGACCGATCGGCCAGGGCGTGGACCAGTGCACCGATGGCGCCCGGCTCGAAGCGCTGGTGGCTATCGGCGAAGACGAGGATTTCGCCGCGCGCAGCCCGGACGCCGGCATTGAGGGCGGCGGCCTTCCCACCCGGCGCATCGCCCGGCACAATGGTGGCGCGCGGCTCCCGGCAGTCGATATCCTTCGGGTCGGCGCCGGCGGCATGGTCGAGCGCCACAACTACGTCGAGGAGGGCAGCGGGATACTCCGCCGTCAGTGCGTCACGAACCCGGGCACAGACCAGGTCTGCGTCTTCCCGCGTGGCGATCACCACGGTCACACTCGGCGAGGAGTCGGGAAGGTCCGGGCGGCGAGCATCGCGAAACGATGCAAGTGCATGCACCATCAGGGGATAGACACCCCATGTGAGCAGCAGCAACGAGCCGGCAGCCAAGGTGAGCGCCAGCATCAGGTGGGTTCCTGCGTGAGATTCGGCAGCGGTGCCAGACCCGGTCTCCCAGTTGAGGTCGGAGGCCTGCTCGGCCCAAAAGTAGCCATCCTCCCAGTTCGATGCTTCCCGGCGGCGCCACCGTAAGCGCAGGGTGCCGGGCGGGCAAGTTGCAAGCCATGAGGGAAAGGAACGGGGTGTCACAAATCAGTGTCGTAATCCCGGCATACAACTCGGCAGACTACCTCGGCGAGGCCATCGCTTCCGTCCGGGCCCAGACCATTCAGCCACTCGAGATCCTGGTGGTGGATGATGGCTCCGCCGACGCCACGCGCGACATCGCGCGGCAGGCCGGTGCCGCCGTGCTGAAGACTGCTACGAACAGCGGGCCGGCCACCGCCCGGAATCTTGGCATCCAGCAGGCACAGGGCGACCTGATTGCCTTCCTCGACGCGGACGACGTCTGGGAACGGGAGCAGCTCCAGACCTGTGCCGGGCTGCTCGATGCCTATCCTGAATCCGCCGTGGCCTTTTCACTGGTGACCCAGTTCGGCGCGTCGGACCAGCCGCAGCCGGCGGTACTGCCCGATAGCGTGCCAGTGGGGGCGGCGGATTTTCTCTGGGAACAGAACCCCATCATCCAGAGTGCCGTCGTGGCACGGCGGAATGCCATCCTCGCTGTTGGCGGCTATCGTGACGGAATGCGGCACGCGGAAGACTACGATCTCTGGTTGCGGCTGGCGCAGCAACATCCATTCGTCTGCACCCACCGGCGGCTGGTACGCTACCGGGTCCATGCGGCACAGCATTCGTCGCACCTCGACCAGATGTTCCGCTCCGCCTGGCAGCTGCGGCATGATCTGTGGACCGCTGTCGCGCCGGGGCTGGACGCGGCGACCCGGGTACGCGCCCTGTCCGCCCTGCATCGTGCATACGAATCGGATCTCGCAACGGCCTGGCACCAGCGCTCGGGTGCCCCACTACGGATGATCCTTGACCTGCATCCGCTGGTGCCAGGGGGCGATACGGTCTATCGGCGCTGGCGCCGCCGCCGCCGGCTGATCCGTCCCTTCTGGCGGGTGGGGGCCTGGATATTCGACCATCTGCCAGGAGTGCTGCGTCGTCTCGTTCGTCCAGGCAGCCAAGCCGCCGGCGCCTCAGCAGACGGCTTCACGGCCTCATCGTGAGCTGCCTCACCGAAGCAACGTCATTGACTTCATCGTTGCATCCTCTCCACGAACCTGTTGTATTTTCGCTGCGACACGCGCGAGCGGGGTGGCGGGGGCATGGCATGCGCGCCGCACCTGTATCCTTGAGCGCACGAAAATTGCTCTTCGGGGCGCACGCCCAGACACCTGCAGGGAGAAACTGATCGCGTGACTGATGCAGCAGGAGTGCTCGTACCCCACCGCCAGGGTCCGCTGGGCGATCTCCGCGAGGTTGTGTCGGATATCCGCTCGTTCCGCGAGTTGATGTTCGAATTCGCCCGGCGCGATATCCGGATCCGATACAAGCAGGCGGTCATGGGGTTCGGCTGGGCCATCTTCATGCCGATTCTCATCGTGATCTCGGGCGTGCTGATCCGGGTGGCCATGGGACAGGCCGCGGGGGCAGGTGTTGGTCATGCGGACATCGCGGGGATCGCGCTCAAGGGCGTGGGCTGGTCCTTCTTTGCGGGTGCCGTCACCTTCGGCACGACGGTCCTCACCTCCAACCACAACCTGATCTCCAAGGTCTACTTTCCCCGCGAGGTGCTGCCGCTGGCCGCGATCCTGGCGCAGACGTTCGACACCGGCATCGGCCTCGTCGCGCTCGTGCTGCTGCTCCCCTTTCTGGGCGTAACGCTGCATGCGACGCTCCTCTGGGTGCCGATCCTCCTGGCACTGCTCTGGCTGCTCACCGCCGCGGTCGTGGTGTTCCTGAGCTGTGCCAACCTGTTCTTCCGCGACGTGAAGTACATTGTGCAGGTCGTGCTCACCTTCGGCATCCTGTTCACGCCGGTCTTCTATGAGCCCGCCATGATGGGACCCAAGGGTGCGCTGCTCATGTGGCTCAATCCGCTCACGCCCATCCTCGAGGGGCTGCGCCTCTCGGTGGTGCAGGGCCACGACCTGCTGGAGCCGCTTTCGACCGTGACGAAGCAGGGCGTCGAGGTGGCGGTGTGGCACCCGGCGTCGCTCCTCTACACGGCGGGGTGCGCCCTCATCGGTCTTTTCATCGCCGTGGTCGTCTTCCATCGGTCGCAGCCGGCCTTCGCCGAAAATGTCTGATATTGAACCTGGGATTGCATTCGATCGTGTCTGGAAGAAATTCCAGCGCGGCGAGCGGCACGACAGCCTGCGCGACCTCATCCCCGCGACCGTGCGGCGGCTCACTGGGCGCGGCCTCCGGCGCACGGACCTGGGGCATGACCAGTTCTGGGCCGTGCGCGACGTGAGTTTCGACGTACGGTCCGGCGACGTCCTTGGCATCATCGGGCGCAACGGCGCAGGCAAGTCCACCATCCTCAAGGTGCTGACCCGGATCCTCCCCCCGACGCTCGGGCGCGCCGAGGTGCGTGGTCGCGTGGGTGCGCTCATCGAGGTCGCAGCGGGCTTCCACCAGGACCTCACCGGCCGGGAGAACGTCTTCCTGCAGGGCGCCATCATGGGCATGCCCAAGTCGCTGATCCGCCAGCGGTTCGACGACATCGTGGCGTTCGCCGGCATTGCGCCCTTCATCGACACGCCGGTCAAGCGCTATTCGAGCGGCATGAATGCGCGGCTCGGCTTCGCCATCGCCGCGCACCTGTCGCCCGACGTGCTGATCATTGACGAAGTCCTCGCGGTGGGCGACTTCGAATTCCAGCAGCGCGCGTTCGGGCGCATGAAGGAACTGGCCCGCAGCGGCATCCCGGTCGTGGTCGTCTCGCACCAGCTTGACCGGATTGCCGAGCTCTGCACCGCGGCACTTCTCATGGAGCGCGGCGAGGTAAAATTTGCCGGACCAACGAGCGAGGCCATCGAGCGCTACCTTGCCGTGGAGCAGGCGCCCAGCAACCCTGACAGTCCCGTCGTGCTGGAGGGCATCAGGGTGCTCACGGCTGGCGAGGTCCGTTCTGGCGGCCTCGTGCGGGTCATGGTGCAAGGCCGCGTCAATGGCGAGCGCTCGACCGGCCGCGAGATCGTCACGCTGGCACTGCGCAGCCTCGAAAATGGCCGGATGCTCTCCACTGTCACCACCGACCACGGCGAGGTGCAGCTCCCACGCAGCGGCCCATTCGAGCTGGAGTTTGCGCTGGAGATGAACGTTCCGGCGGGACTCTACGGGCTGGATTCCAGCGTGCGCCTCAAGGAGCGCCGGGGTGACATCGCAAGCGGGCCGGGCGCGCACCTGCAGGTGCTGGACGGCCGCCCGTTCGAGGGCGTGGTCCAGACCAATGCACAGGTCTCGCTCACTGCACTGGCAGCACGCACTGCCCCACCCCGCCAACCCACACGCTCAGGAACGGCCTGAATGGCGTCAACTGCTTCCACCTGCCTGGTCACGGGAGGCGCCGGGTTTATCGGCTCCCACATCGTCCGGCAGTTGCTCGAGGACGGCCGCAAGGTGACCGTGATCGATAACCTGAGCACCGGATCGCGCGACAACCTGGCCGAGGTGAAGGAGCGCATCACCTTCATCGAGGGCGACATCCGGAACAGCGCCGACTGTGACCGCGCGAGTCGTGGGGTAGACACGGTGTTTCACGTCGCGGCGCTGCCAAGCGTGCCCCGCTCCCTCAAGGATCCGGTGGCGTGCAACGATCACAACGTGAACGGCACCATCCAGGTGCTCGAGGCGGCGCGCCGCGCCGGGGCCCGGCGCGTTGTCTACTCGAGTTCGAGCTCGATCTACGGCGACACGGCGGTGCTGCCCAAGGTGGAGACGATGGAGCCGCTCTGCCGGTCGCCCTACGCAACGGCCAAGCTCGCTGGTGAGCAGTACGTGCTGGCCTATGCGCGCGCGGGACTGCTCGAGGGCGTCGCACTTCGCTACTTCAACGTCTTCGGGCCCCGGCAGAGTCCCACCAGTGCATATGCCGCCGTGATCCCCGTGTTCCTGAATGCGGCGCAAACGGGCGAAACTGCGACAGTTTTTGGTGACGGGGATCAAACGCGCGATTTCACCTATGTTGCTAACGTAGTGAACGCGAACATGCTCGCCGCCTTCGGGCCGGCGGAACGCGTCAACGGATGGGTCACGAACGCGGGCGCTGGCAGCCGCATTTCGCTCAACCAGCTGCTGGACCTGGTGGAATCGATCACCGGGCGCAGGGTGAAACGGAGCTATGGCCCGGCACGCGCCGGCGATGTCCGCGACTCGCAGGCAAGCCTCGAACGCGCGGCCAACGTGCTCGGCTATCAGCCAACGGTGAATGTGGAGGAAGGACTGCGACGGACGTGGGAGTGGTTCAGCAGCTAGATGTCCCCTTGGAAGCACCCTGGTCGTCACACCCCTCCGCAAGATTTCCGGTTCACTCTCCGCACCAATCCACAGCCCGAACACCGCGGCGTTCGGGTGCAGGCGTTCGTGCGCGATGGGAACCCCAAAGCTGAGGAGTCTGCGTGTGAGCAGGACAACCGCTGGCCAGCGGCGGACCGGCAACGCCTGGAAGTCGCGCTTCGTGCGAGCCAGCCTCCTGACCGATCCTCGCTATGTCCTCTGGCGCTTGCGCCGGCGGCTGGCGCGTGGACATGCCCAGCCGCTCCCGACGCCGACACCGCCGGCTCCCCAGCAACCGCGCGCCCAAGCATCAGGCGCGCTTGCACAGCTCGATGTGGATCTCGTCTACACCTGGGTCCATGGCCAGGATCCCCTGCATCGCGAGCTTCGCAACACGTGGGCGCGCCGCTACGGGCTCGATCCCGT
>DASSHL010000439.1:0-2585 GCA_035692845.1 Gemmatimonadales bacterium | reverse complement strand
GGATCTTTCTCGGCAGTGCATGCCCCAGTTCGGCGAGCTGTTCCAGTACGTCGGCGTCAGTGGAGGGGCCGGTGCGGGTCTTCTTGAGCACCGGAAGCTGTTCCTTCTCGAAGAGCACCGCCGCCAGTTGGCGAGGAGAATTGATGTTGAGGTCCTCCCCGGCGATCCCGGCAATATCACGCTCGATCGTTGCCAGGTCATCGGAGAGTTCGGCCGCGAGCTGCTGGAAGAGAGCCACGTCGATGCGGATCCCTTCCCACTCCATGTCGGCGATCACCGGCACCAGCGGCATCTCGATCTCGTCCAGCACCCGGGTCATCCCGGTCTTCTCGAGCGTGGCCGCGAAGAAGTCACGGAGCGCCAGCACCGTGGCGCTGTCGGCGCCGCAGTACTCGGCGGCGACCTCGACGGCCACACAGGCAAAGGGAATTTCCGCCTTGCCCTTCCCCACCAGCTCCTTGTACGTGCGCATGGTGACGCCCAGGTGCTCGAGCGCCAGGTTGTCGATACCGTGCGAACGCCGGCCCGGGTCGATCACGAAGCTCGCGAGCATCGAATCGTAGGTCACGCCGCGAACGGTGATGCCGGCCCGGCGGAGAACCTCGACATCGTACTTCACGTTATGGCCAGCCTTGGGCACCGCGGGATCAGCGAGCAAGCCGCGGATGCCGGCCAGCGCCGGATCGCTGATCGGTGGCAGGTTGCACACTGGCGCCGGGGCAGCGAGATCGCCGGGTGGCGGCTGATGCCCAAACGGGAGATACCACGCCTCGTCGGGGCTGATCGCAAGCGAGAGCCCGATCAGTTCCGCGTCGCGCGGCGAAAGCGATGACGTTTCCGTGTCGAAGGCAACGATGGGCGCCGCTCGCAGGCGCTCCACCAGTGGTGGAAGTTCGCTGGGGTCAGTGATGATGCCGACCACACGCGCAGCAACAGGTGACTCCACGGATTCCGCAGGTCTGGCAGCTGGCTCCCCATCAATCTGCGTAATCGGCGCAACCTGCGGACTGAATCGCTTTACCAGCGAATAGAACTCGAGCTCGGTCAGCAGCGGGATGAGGGCGGCGACATCGGCGTCCTCAAGTGCCATGGCTGCGAGGTCGAACTCCACCGGCACGTTGCGCATGATCGTCACCAGCTCGCGCGAGAGCCGGGCGCTGTCGGCGCTGGCGAGCAGCGCCTCGCGGGGGCGCTTGCCGCTGATATCAGCGGCGTGGGCCAGGATCTCATCGAGGTTGCCGTATTCCTGGAGCAGCTTCTGCGCGGTCTTCTCACCCACGCCCTTCACGCCGGGCACGTTGTCGCTGGTATCGCCCACGAGGGCGAGGAAATCGATGACCTGTGATGGCGGGACGCCGAGGCGCTCGGAAGCGTTGGATTCGTCGACCCAGACCTCATCCACGCCGGCGGGACCGCCGCGCCCGGGGTTGAGCAGCGAGATGCCGGGCCCGATGAGCTGGTAGAAATCCTTGTCGCCCGAAACGATCACCGCCTCCACTCCGTGTTCCGGCATGGCGCGGTGGGCGAGCGTCCCGATCACGTCGTCGGCTTCGTAGCCGGCCACGCCGACAAGCGGAATGCGGAAGGCGGCCAGCAGCTGGGTGACGCGCTGGAGCGCGCTGTCGAAGTCGGCCTGCAGCTCGTCATCCAGCTTGTCGCGGGTGGACTTGTACTCGGGGTAGCGCTCCTCGCGGAACGAGGTGCCCATGTCATGCACCCAGGCGAGGTAATCGGGCTTGTATTTCTCGCGGAGGCGGAGCAGGAAGCTCACCACACCCCAGACCGCCGAGGTGTTCTCGCCCCGTGCCGTCCGGAGCGGCCGCGCAATCATGGCAAAGAACGCGCGATAGATCAGCGCGTAGCCGTCAATGAGGTAGAGTTTCGGGACCGGGGTGGGCATGGCTCGAAAGGATGGGCAGGATGGGCAAGATGGGCAAGATGGGCAAGATGGGCTGGCAGGATGGGCGAGATGGGCGGGATGGGCAGGCCGAGGCTCGTCTGATCGTCACTCCGGCGAACGCCTGGGTCCATGCAAGACTCGGGCAGAGCACCTCAGCCCGGGTGAACCCGCATGGATTCCCGCGTTCGCGGGAATGACGGCCTGCGAAAACCTGCCCATCCTGCCCATCCCGCCCATCCTGCCCTATTCCCTTCTCACCCGCTCCAGCACCCGCATGAAATCGGCGCGGGAGCCAGGGTCCAGGCGATAGCGGCCGAAGCCGTTTTCGTCCACGAAGTAGAGCGCCAGGCGCAGGTTGGTGTAGACCCACTCCAGTACCCTGCCCTCGGCCCGGCCCGGCTGGGTCTCGAACGATTCATCGGGTTCGCCAAGGGCGATGAAGACCTCGCCGCGGTCGGTGCGCCAGCCCTCGATCCCCTCGGTCTTGAAGCGCTGGTTGGCGATGGCGATACGGGTGAAATAGGCGTTGAAGGCCTCGTTCTCCGGCGTCGAGGGATCAGGATCAGTCTCGTGCCAGAACTTGACCCACATGGCCGGCCGCTCGGCGACCGGCGCCTTCTTGATGGAATCGATCGCAGCCTGCCGGCCGAAGTAGCGCAACAGCTCGGCGATGTCGTCGTAGTTG
>DASSHL010000438.1:0-3814 GCA_035692845.1 Gemmatimonadales bacterium | reverse complement strand
AGGGACCGACAACAGTCCCCTCGACCGTCACCGACCTGGGCACGATGATGCCTGCGGTGAAGATGGTGAGGAGCACGTCGCTCACGCTGCTGCGCACCTTGATGCGGACGTTCTCGATGCGCTTGCCGCCCACCAGCTGGCTGGCGAGCGCCTTCTCCACCGACGGCTGCTTGACCGGAAACAGCCCCCAGAACGCGAACATGGCATGCGATGAGACGGTGAACGCGGTTCCGCTGTCCGTAACGGCCGCCGAGGACGCCATGGTGGCAGGTACACCGAGGGTCGTGGCATCAAACGTCTGGGCGCAGGCGGTCGCCATGACCAGGGCGACGGCGAACGCGGCGTGGCGAACGCGGATTCTCAAAGACCGGGCACCCGGAAAGTGTAGTGGAAACCGGCCGCGAAGATGCCGGGCTTGAGGTCATCGTGCTTGGACCAGTCGTAGGCCACCTGGAAGCCCATGCCGTTCAGCAGGTTCAGCTCCACGCCGCCGCTCACGCCGAATCCGGCATCGGTCTCGGCGTCCTCGCCCGCGGCCGAGGTGCGCAGCACGTCCACTCGCGGCGCAATCCAGGGCTTGATGGCGAGCGCGGGATTCGGAATGGTGAATGAGACGCCAAGGCCCACCGGGAAGTGCCACTGGGTGATATCGCACGCCGTCACGCCGGGCAGGCAGCCGAAGTCCTTGGAGACATAGCCTGCCCCGCCCTGCAGCGTGATCGCTATCGGGATCAGGGGCCCGCCGAACACTTTCATGTTGGCAGTGGCACCGCCGGACCAGACCGCGTCGCTTGAGTCGGGGTTGAAGCGCGACACCGTGCCGTTCACACCCAGGACCCCGAACCCGGCCTTGACGGTGGCGCCCGCTGCCCAGCCGCCCCCCGCGGCGTTATTCGGGATTCCGGCGTCGAGTGCGATACCGATCCCGTTCACGATACCGCTGTTGACGACGGGCATGCCTGCCGCCTGCGCAGAAGCGCTGCCAGCGGCGACGAGCGTGAGCAGGGAAGCGAGCACAGCACGAACCAGGCGGGTTCTCATGACAACCTCACTCGGAGAAACGGATCAACGGTCAACGGTCTACAGCTGACCGTAGACCGTTGACCGTTGACTTTAGACCGTCAACTGTCGCTCTAGTGGATAAAGGCGAGACCGACCGACACACCGTCCCACGGCGAGTCGCCCAGCGCGCCGGCGACGCGGACATCGATCGAGTTGGTGAACTTGATATCCACGCCAAGACCGAGGGCGAAGAAGATATCGGAATCGCTGTCACCGCCGATGTTGTTGCCGAACGCCGGAATCATGACCGGGTGAACGTACGGCACGAAGGTGACATCGGAGTTCTCCAGCATCACGCGCCGGCCGAGCGAAATGCCGATCGGGACGAACGCGTAGGTGCCGTCGTTGAAGCTGAGGCCGGCACCCAGCGTGAGGGCCCCGTCGAGCGGAAAGCTTTCCGACGATTGCAGCACGCGGGTCCGGGCGCTGACGCCGGCCACGATCCGTGTGTCTGCTCCATCGGGCCTGTCGATGAATCCACCCCGCAACCCGATATCCCAGCGGTCATGGCCGTAGCCATAGAAACCTTCCAGGCCCCACCCCGCCCCACCCGGATCGGAGAGCGTGGCGCCAACTTCACTCGAGGTATATGTGCGGTAGGGCGACTTGAACACCGGCGTACCGGTCTCCTGGGCCGCCGCCGAACCCGCCAGCGTCAGCGCAGCGACCGCAGCGGTCATGCCGACAATCAGCTTACGCATTCGGACTCTCTCCTTGAACGTGCTCCGCGACGACACGCACCTGCTCGTCCACGACCTGCAGGAAGCCGCCCCGCACCAGGAAGCGGTGGGTGGTTCCTTCCTGCCGGATGGAGAGCGTGCCGTCACCGAGGAGCGTCATGAGCGGGGCGTGGTGCGGCAGGATGCCGACCTCCCCGTCGAACGCAGGCGCTACGACAGACTCCGCCTGCCCATCAAAAATGTTGGCCTCAGGCGAGATGACCGTGACACGCATCACGAGCTCGCCAGTTCCTGCGCCCGCTTCACGACATCGTCGATGCCGCCCTGCATGTAGAACGCCTGCTCCGGCAGGTGGTCGAATTCGCCGGAGAGCACCCGCTCGAAGCTGGCGATGGTTTCCTCCAGCTTGACGTACTTGCCGGGGAAGCCGGTGAACTGCTCGGCTACGTGGAACGGCTGCGACAGGAAGCGCTGGATGCGGCGCGCCCGCGCCACGACCTTCTTGTCCTCTTCCGACAGCTCGTCCATGCCAAGAATGGCGATGATGTCCTGCAGTGCCTTGTAGCGCTGCAGCGTGTTCTGCACCCCGATCGCCACGGCGTAGTGCCGCTCACCCACGAACTGCGGGTCGAGGATGCGGCTCGAGCTGTCGAGCGGGTCCACTGCCGGATAAATACCCAGTTCCGCAATGGAGCGCGAGAGCACCACCGTCGCGTCCAGGTGCGCGAACGCCGTGGCCGGTGCCGGGTCGGTCAGGTCGTCGGCGGGCACGTAGATGGCCTGCACCGAGGTGATCGAGCCCTTGGTGGTCGAGGTAATCCGCTCCTGCAGGTCGCCCATTTCCGTCGCCAGCGTGGGCTGGTAACCCACCGCGCTCGGCATCCGGCCCAGCAGCGCCGAGACCTCGGAGCCGGCCTGGGTGAAGCGGAAGATGTTGTCGATGAAGAGCAGCACGTCCTGGCCCTCGACGTCGCGGAAATATTCCGCCACCGTGAGGCCCGACAGTCCCACGCGCAGCCGCGCGCCCGGCGGCTCGTTCATCTGACCGTAGATGAGCGCCACCGAGTCGAGGATGTTGGCGTCCTTGAACTCCAGGTAGAGGTCGTTGCCCTCGCGGGTCCGCTCGCCCACGCCGCAGAAGACCGACCGGCCACCGTGGCCCTTCTGCACGTTGTTGATGAGCTCCTGGATGACGACCGTCTTGCCCACGCCGGCGCCGCCGAAGAGGCCAATCTTGCCGCCCTTCACGAACGGGGCGATCAGGTCGATGACCTTGATGCCGGTCTCGAAGATCTCGGTCTTGGGCTCGAGATCGGTGAACTTGGGTGTCTCGCGGTGGATGGGCCAGCGCTCGACGTCCGCCGGAATCGGCGCGCCGCCGTCCACCGGCTCGCCCAGCACGTTGAGGATGCGGCCCAGCGGCGCGTCACCCACCGGCACCGTTATGGGGCCACCCGAATCGACGATCTCCATGCCGCGCCGCACCCCGTCGGTGCTGCTCATGGCGACCGCGCGCACCTGGTTCTGCCCGATGTGCTGCTGCACCTCGGCGGTGACATGGATGTCGCCGCTGTCGAGGCGAAGGGCGTTATAGATCTCCGGCAGCTTCTCGGGCTCGAATTCCACGTCGAGCACCGGTCCGATGACCTGGACGATCCTGCCGATGTTGTGCGTCGCGACTGTCGTTGCCATTCTGTGGTTCCTGTGAAGGTCGTCGGTCTTCAGTCTTCGGTCTGCGGTCGGCCAGCATCGGTGGAAACGTGACGACCGATGACTGATGGCCGACGACTATCCCTGCAATGCCGCCGCGCCGCCGACGATTTCGGCGATTTCCTGGGTGATCGCAGCCTGCCGCAGGCGGTTGTACGTGCGCTTGAGCCCGTCGAGTATCTCGCCTGCATTGTCCGTCGCGTTCTTCATGGCAGTGCGCCGGGCGCCGTGCTCGCCCGCCGCCGTCTCCACCAGCCCGCGGTAGAGCGCATTCCGCACGTAGAGTGGCAGCAGGCGCTCCAGCAGCGTCGTTGCATCCGGCTCCAGCAGGTAATCGGGACGAGGGCCGGCCCGCTCCGGCG
>DASSHL010000437.1:0-6227 GCA_035692845.1 Gemmatimonadales bacterium | reverse complement strand
GGGGCACGGCATGCCGTGCCCCTACTCGGCGAACGATCGGGACGGCGGGATTTGAACCCGCGACCCCTGCAACCCCATTGCAGTGCGCTACCGGACTGCGCTACGTCCCGTGATGGGCGCGAAAGGTAGTCAGAAGACGGGAAGACGGGAAGACGAGATGGGCAGGATGGG
Source organism: Gemmatimonadales bacterium (assembly GCA_035692845.1). Lineage (GTDB taxonomy): Bacteria > Gemmatimonadota > Gemmatimonadetes > Gemmatimonadales > GWC2-71-9 > CAMLHP01. The sequence continues at coordinate 6,056 of DASSHL010000437.1, read as the reverse complement.
CAGGATGGGCAGGCCAAAGCTAGCCCGGCATCACTTGCCCATCTCGCCCATCTCGCCCATCCTGCCCATCCCGTCACCTCATCTCCCCCAGCCTCCTGAGCGCCGGCGCCTTCCAGGCCGTGAGCCCCACGGTCACCAGCGTCATCGTGCCGCCCACCAGGACCGATGGAATGGTGCCAATGAGCCGGGCCATCAGCCCCGATTCGAAGGCCCCGATCTCGTTGCTGGAGCCGATGAACACGGCATTCACCGCCGAGACACGCCCCAGCAGCGCGTCCGGGGTAAAGACCTGCAGCAGGGTCGAACGCACCACGACGCTCACCGTGTCCACCATCCCGCTCAGCGCGAGCAGTCCGAGAGACAACGCAAAACTGCGCGAGATAGCAAAGCCGATCATCGCGACGCCGAAGATGGCCACCGACAGCAGGAGCGACGGGCCAGCCCGCTGCATGGGCGGCCGGTGCGCGAGCCAGAGCGACATCACCACCGCCCCTGCAGCCGGCGCAGCACGCAGCGCACCGAGACCCTCCGGCCCGACGTGCAGTACATCCGACGCAAAGATGGGAAGGAGCGCTACTGCGCCACCGAAAAGCACTGAAAAGAGATCCAGCGACATGGCGCCCAGCAGCACCGGTTGGCTGCGAAGGAAGCTTATTCCCTCGGCCAGCCCGCGAAGCACGGAGTGCTGCAGTGGAGCTCGCGTCAGGGGTGGCGGGAGCACGAGCCGCATGGCGGCGAGTGCCGCCAGCATCAGGCAGACATCCACCGTGTACGCACCGGCTGGCCCGACCACCGCGTAGAGCACGCCGCCCAGCGCCGGGCCGGTGACGGCGGCAAACTGGAAGGACGAGGTCCGCCACGCGGCCGCGTTGCCGTAGAGCTCGCGCGGCACCAGCTCGGCGGCAAGCGCCGTCCGCGCCGGCATCAGGAAGCTGCGGGAGATGCCGCTCACGAAGATGACGGCGTAGAATGGCCAGGCGGAAAGAAAGGGATGGCGGGCGCCGCGGAGGGTCAGGAGAAGCAGCGCCAGGGCACAGGCGAAGGTGAGCACCAGCGAGCCAACCACAATGCGGCGCCGATCCATCCGGTCGGCCACGTGGCCCGCAAAGAGCGCCACGGCAATGAACGGCAGCGCCTCCGCGAGCCCGATCAGGCCCAGCGAGAGTGGATCATGGGTGATGCCATAGACCTGCCATGCGACCACCACCCCACGCAGCTGCGTGGCGACGGTCATCGTCATCAGGCTGGTGATCAGCCACTTGAACGATGGGAATCGGAGTGAGGCGTAGGAGTCGTGAGGAATGGACGCGGGACTCAGGACGCGGGACGCGCACAGGACTCGAGTCTCGCGTCCGGCGTCTCGGGTCCATCAAGAGCCAGTGGTGGGACTTGAACCCACGACCGCTCGATTACGAATCGAGTGCTCTACCGCTGAGCTACACTGGCTGATAACAAAAAGGGGCGTGCCATGCAGGCCGCCCCCAGTGCCCTGGCGCGGATTCGAACCGCGACGCCTTTCGGCACTACCCCCTCAAGATAGCGTGTCTACCAGTTTCACCACCAGGGCGCGGGCCACAAAGCTAGCCAGCGCCCCAGAGGGGGTCAAGCCAAGCCATTCACTTGACATGACTCTTGTACGGGCTGCCCTTGATGGGCGTGCCATTGAGCGTGATGGTGATGAAATCATCCCCCGACAGGAACGGTGTATAGCTCAGCGTGTACGTCCCGTCCTGGTTATCAACGCCGGTTATCGTGCCGACGAAGCTGTTCGCACCGGCCACATTTCCCATGACTGCATCGCCCCCGGTGACGAGCCGGTTGCCATACGAATCCTCTACCTGCACGGTGATCCTGGTGGTCCGGAGCCCGCGCCCGTCCGGCACATTCGCAGTGGTCTGCGATGCATCGCCAGCCGACGGCGCGACTTCGATGCTGGTCGGCCCGATGGTAAGGCCGGACACCTGGGCGCTCAGCGACTTCGGCTCTGCCTTTGTGGAGCTGAAGCTGAACGTTGCGACACCATCGCCGCCGGTCGTCGCGCTGGCCGGCGAGATGCTGTTGTCGCCGCCGCTGGAGCTGAGCGTCACGGCAATCCCGCCCAGCGCTGTCCCGTTCTTGTCTCGCACCGTCACCCGCACGGTGGCCGAGACTCCAGCCTCCACGCTCGCCGGCGCATCGATGGTGGAACGATCACCGCTTGGGGCGCTCGCCACCTGGATGGTGCTCGACGCCACGCTCTGCAATCCATCGCTGGCAAAGAGCAGGGTGCAGTCGCCGGATGCATTGCTGATGGCGAGGTCGGCAAACGTGGCGCGCCCGTTGGCGTCGGTCGCAACCGTGAGCGTACCGCCGAGTGTGCCACTTCCGGTGAGGCTCACGGTGACCGGCACGCCGCTCTTGGCGACGCCGTTGCCCGACGCATCTTCCAGCCTGACCACCGGCGCCGGCGAAAGCGTCGCTCCCTGCTGAGTCGACGAGGGCGGCTGTGTCGCCATGGCAAGCTTGACCGCGTCGCCGGCGGATACGGCAATGGCGTCGGAGGTCACGCCTGAGGCCTCGGGTCCGGAAAAGTCCAGGGTGTAGGTGCCACCGGGTCCGCTGACGCCGAGGTTGGTGAAGACGGCCAGACCCTGGCTGTTGGTAGACGCGGTGGTTGAGCCGATCAGCGTGGCGCCGGACGGGCCCGACCCGATCCGCGCGCTGACCGCGAGCCCGCCCTGTGCAACCGGGTTGTTATTTCCGTCGGTGAGCTGGAGCTGCGGTTGCCGGTTGAATGCCTCGCCGCTCTTGGCGCTCGCGGCCGGCTGCACCTCGATGCGCAACGCACCGGCGGTGCCCACCGCCGCAGTCGAGTTGAAGGTCACCGTGGCGTCCGCCTGGTCTGCGAGCGTCGCGGTCGTGGCTTGCTGGCCGGCCGCAGGTCCCAGCGTGCGGCGAACGCCGGCGCGGCCATCAGCTCGGCTGACCGTGCTGGTTGCGCTCACGTTGCCACCGCCCGTGGCGGCCCAATTAACCGTGACACCAGCCACTGGCTGGCTATTGGCGTCGAGTGCACGGACCACGAGCGAGTCCTGCAGCTGGTTACCGGCGATTCCTGTCTGGTTGTCTCCCGAGACCTTCTCCAGGCGGCTCGCCTGCCCCGCACCGGCCGTGGCCGTAAACGAGGCAGACACGGCGCTGTTGCCGACCACGCTCGCCACCAGCGTCTGGCCGCCCGCGCTGGTGCCGAGCGCCCAGCGGACCGACGCGCGCCCGTCGCCATCGCTCTCAACGGTGTCGGGCTGTACTGTGCTGCCAGCCGCGCCACTGCCGGGCGTGAACGTCACTTTCACATTGGAAACGGGATGATCTTCCGAGTCGAGAACGCGGACCACAAGCGGCTCGGCCAGGAGCGTACCGATGGAGCCGGCCTGCCCCGTGCCGGACACGGCCTCGAGCCGGGCAGGTGAGGTGAGGTCAGGCAGCGACAGATTGTCGCCGCCGCAGGCAGAGCACAGCGCGCAAAAGCCTGCACTCACCAGGAAGAGAAATGGGGTTCGGGACATGATGCTATCACTCTACCGCGTGCCTCAGGCGCCCGATATGGCCTACGTCACAAAACGGCACCTAAAGCTGGACGATGATCGCCGCCGTCTGGTTGATGGTCACGCCACCCGCGCTGGGAACCGCGCGGTACCTTCATATACGCTACCGCCGTTTGCGCCTTCCGCCAGATGTGGCTCGGACGCGAATCTACTGGACTGTGATAGCGAGAGGATGGTCTCCCCCCGCGACGCCAATCTGCACCGTGTACGTGCCGGGTGAGGGCGGCGCAGTGAAGAGCGCCGAGGCGGCCCCACTCACATCAGTCGAGCCGGATGCGGGCGAAATCGTTCCCTCGTCGACACTGAATGTCACCGGAAAGTCGGGAACCGGATTTCCGTACTGGTCATGGATGATGACCGAGACCGTGCTTTGCCCACCTGTGACGATAGTTGAATCCGTCGCCGCTACCTGTATCGAATCAGGGTCTCCGGTGCTGAGCACCGGAATGCTGACTTGGATGCCTTGATCCTCGCCATTCACGGTCATCTTGATCACTAGCGTCTGAGCCACATTAGTGCTGAAGGACGTCGACCATCCATCGACACCAGCGTGGTAACTCCAGCCACTCGTTCCACCGAACATCTGAAGGCCCGTCCCTTCGATCGCGAGCTCGATCAAAGCGCCGGAAATGAAAGTACCGTCAGCCGTTCGGGGCTCCGGATAGATCGAGATCCCAGTCCCGGCTCGGGCATTCGGCCCGCCCGGATCGACACTGATCCGTGACTGCGAAGGATCGACCGTCGGTGTGATAACACTGATTGGGGCAGAAAAGGTTATACCGCCACTGGTTGCCTTGACGGTGTCTGGTCCAAAGTTTATTCCCGAATATTGAAAAGAAAGGGTTCCATCTAGTCCCGTTACGCCTTCAGTCGGATCTGTCCCGCCATGAAAGACGCCCGCCCTTGCGAGCGTCACCGTTCTTCCACTTAATCGTCGATGGTTAGCATCCTCGAGTGTCACGGTTCCCTCAACCGGTCCGCCATAGGCCAGCGCTTCCGTTTCGGACAAGGTCACGGACGAATTGAGGCCGCTCACGGGAGCAGCGGTCACGCTCACGCTCGCGGGAGTCGTGACAGCTGTACCGTTGATCGTCGCGGAAATGCTGTAGGTTCCCGCCGTGGCAGTCGTGAATTTGAAGGTCACTGTCCCACTCGCATCGGTAGTGCCGGTTGTCGCATCCAGACTACCGCCATCCGCGCTCACGGTGACCGACGCACCATTAATCAGATTGCCGCTTCCATCCTTGGCCGTAACAGTGATGGTGGATCCGTTCGCATCGCCTTCCACGAAGCTAGGAGGTGAGGCGCTGACACTGCTCTGCGAGGCGCTTACCGGCCCGGCACCAAGCGCGATGTCAGATGAGGACACGCTGGTCTTGCCCGAGGCCGCGAACAGCAGCGAGTAGGTGCCCGCTGTACCCGTGAGCTTGAGGTCGGTAAACGTGGCCTCGCCATTGGCGTCGGTCACCTTCGAGTTATCCCCACCGAGCGTCGGGCCGCCTCCGTCCACCGACGCCACGACCGTGACGCCGGACTGCACCACCGGATTGCCCGAGGCATCCTCCAGTCGCACCACCGGCTGCTGCCCGAATACCACGCCACTCTGCGCCGTCGCACTTGGCTGCGTCACGATTCCAAGCTTCGTGGAGCCGCCTGCCGCGATGGCAATGTCATTCGAGGTCACGCCGGTGATGCTGGGCGCCGAGAAGGCAAGCGTGTAGGTGCCAGCCGGCCCCGAGATTTCGAGATTTGTAAAGGTGGCTCGGCCATTGGATGCGGTATTGACCGTCCCGCCGCTGAGGGAACCACCAGGCCCGCTGGCGATGGATGCCGTGACCGCGATGCCTCCGGTCGAAACCGGGTTGTTATCGGCATCGAGCAGCTGCAGCACCGGTTGCTGGGCCAGGGGCTGGCCGCTCGTACCCGAGCTCGACGGCTGGGTCACGAAGCCAAGCTTGCCAGCGGACCCCGCCGCTGCGGACGCAGTGAAGGTGACGGGACTGCCACTTAATCCGCTGGCCGTCGCGGTGAGCTTGTTGTTGCCGCTGCCGGCGCTGGTTCCAAGCGTCCAGCTGCCAACGGTCGCGATACCAGATCCGTCCGTCGTTGGGGTCGCGCCCGAGACAGTGCCGCCACCTTCAGTGACGGCAAAGGTGACCGTCACTCCGCTTACGCCGTTGCCGGAGCCGTCGGTCACCTTGACGGATGGCGCGGGCGACACCGGACTGCCCACAGTGCCGCTCAGCGTGGTCGACGAGTTCGCGGCGATTGCCGTCGCAGCGCCGGTAGTGACATTGAAGGCGCTGCTCGCATCACCGCTCAGTCCGGATGCCGAGGCCGTGAGCGTGTAGCCGTTCCCCGGCCGGTCCAGCGAGAGCCCGGAGAACGTGGCGATGCCGCCCGATGCGGCTACCACCTTCGTCCCCGAGAGGCTGGCGCCACCCGGATTGCTGCCGAGGGCAATGGTCACAT
>DASSHL010000436.1:0-3572 GCA_035692845.1 Gemmatimonadales bacterium | reverse complement strand
TGGCACCTCGATGTCGGCTTGTCACATCCTGGGGCTGGAGAAGGTCCCAAGGGTCCGGCTGTTCGCCGGTTAAAGTGGCACATGAGCTGGGTTCAGAACGTCGTGAGACAGTTCGGTCTGTATCCGTCGTGGGCGTGGGAGTGTTGAGGGACGTCGTCCTTAGTACGAGAGGACCGGGACGAAGCGACCGCTCGTGTACGGGCTGTTCCGCCAGGAGCACCGCCCGGTAGCGATGTCGCGCGGAGATAACCGCTGAAAGCATCTAAGTGGGAAACTCTTCCCGAGATGAACACTCCTGGATCTTAAGATCCCTGAAGGGCCCTGGGAGACTACCAGGTTGATAGGGCGCAGATGTACGGAGGGCAACCTCTTCAGTCGAGCGCTACTAATCGCCCGTGAAGTTTGATCTCTTCCCTTGTTGTTCTGGATTCCTGCCTGATCACCATCTGTCCGCAGTTGACACAGCGCTATGCGCTGGGCGCGCAGCGCTCAGCTCAAAGACGGCTGACGACTAGCGCGCGGGGGCCACACCCGTTCCCATTCCGAACACGGAAGTTAAGTCCCGCAGCGTCGATGGTACTGCCACTGAGAGGTGGTGGGAGAGTAGACCGTCGCCAGCCATTCCTTCAATGCCCGGTTGCTCCTCGTGAGCGGCCGGGCATTGTCTTTTGGGAGCTGTGAGCTGTGAGCTGTGAGCTGTGAGCTGTGAGCTGTGAGCTGTGAGCTGTGAGCTGTGAGCTAGGCGAAGGTACCGCTCATAGCTCGTAGCTCATAGCTCATAGCTCATTACCTCCCATCCAGCACCCGCGCTCGCGCTCGCGCCTCCGTCAGCACCTCGGTCGGGGCGCCCAGCAACTCCAGCAGCCGCAATGCACTCCGGGTCGTGGCCGGGCCCGACCGCAGCCGGTAATCGAACTCCAGCCGATCTTCCCCAACCTGCTCCTCGAAGTGCATCGGCTCGTAGCAGCCGTCCAGCAGCTCCACCAGCTCGCCATCATGCGTGGCTGCGAGGACATACTGCGCCGACCCGGCAGGCCCGGCCAAGCTGCGCAGCACCGCCTCGCCCGCCGCGATCCGCTCGACACTGTTGGTTCCGCGGAACAGTTCGTCCACCACGAACAGGTGCGGCGCCGTACTGCGCGCCGCACGGAGCATGGCAACCGCGGCCTCCGCTTCCGCCAGGTAATAGCTCTTGCCTTCGGCCAGGCTGTCCGAGACCTGGATGCAGGTCCGGACCGCCAGCCGCGGACCTCGACAGGAACGGCTCGGGCTGGTGTTGATGGTGCGCGCCAACAGCGCCGCGACGCCGACGGTGCGGAGAAATGTCGTCTTCCCGGACATGTTGGCGCCGGTCACAATCATCCCGCGCCCCGCTGTAATCGTGAGCGAATTGGGCACCGCCTCCTGCAGGAGCGGGTGCCAGACGTCGGTGAGCTGAACCGTTGCTTCCGCCGTCACGACCGGAACGCACCATGCCTCCGGCTCGGCGCGCAATGAGGCGACGCCAAGGGCCAGGTCGAGCGTGCCAACCCACTCCAGCACCCGCCGCAACGCCCTACCATGCGCCTCGAGAGATCGCCCTCCAAGGAACATGGCATTGGCATCGAGCAGGAAAAGCATGTTCAGGTACTCCTGCGCAACCCCTGCCATCTCGCCCTGCGAGATCGGGTCACGGGCAGCCCACCGAACAATGCGCCGCAACGTCGCCAGCGATTCCAGATCATTCCGAATGCCGCGGGCCTGAACGTCGGGCAGCCCATCGAGTTCGGCCAAGGTATCGGCGGCGGCGAGAATGGGGCCGAGATAGGCGAAGGGCTGAAGCACTGCGGCGGTCTGCCATGACGTGACGGCCCTGGTGGCGATGCTGGCTATGAGCAGGCCCAGCACGAGAAGAAAAGCTGGGTGCCAGAAGGGAAGCACGAGGATCGCGACAGCCGTGGAGACGGCCAGGGCAGGGAATAGCGCATGCCACTGGCGTCTGGGGACGCCGCCGGGCTGGCAGAGGCGCCAGATCCCGATGCACCGTGCAGCCTCGATCCGTTTGAGCGCCAGTTGGCCTGCCTCGCGTACTGCGGAATGCGAGGAGAAGAGTTCCACGAGCCGCTCGAGATCGGCAAGCGGCTCCTCACCTGGCTCGGATCGAAGCTGGTGGTAGAGTACCTGCCGTCCGAGAGGCGAAATGGTCCGGTCAACTGCGCAGAGGACGTCATCGAGCTGGAGGTCGAGCGCCAGGCGCTCCTCGCTCACCGGCGAGGCCGACGGACCCGCTAGGTCCGCGTGGTACTCCGCGTCGGCCGTCGCCACCGCCCTGGCGACCCGTCGCCGGCCCCAGTTGGCACGGAGTTCGGCGCGAAGGCGCTCTAGTCGGCGCGTTCGAAGGAACATGAGAGCTCGTATCCAGGGGAGATCGTGAAGGTATATGCCAAGCAGATGGTGCGCGACGGGCGGTTGACGTTTGGCTTTCGACGTCCGGCCCCAGTCTCGCGCCCCGAGTCCATTTAGCCTAGCTTCCAGCGTCTCGTCACTTCATTCCGGAGCACCAGTTGCGACGTCCGGCCCGATTGGCCCTCGCCAGCCTCAGTCTGCTCGCCGCCTGCTCCTCCCGGACCCCGGGTCCTTCGCCCGAGCCGGCGGTCCAGGAGGGTGACGTGCGCCGCATCCTCTCCGCCCTCGCGGATGACTCCATGGAAGGACGCCGCACCGCCTCCGCCGGTGAGCTGCGAGCGGCACGGTTCATCGTATCAGAAATGCAGGCCATTGGGCTCGCCCCCGCCGGCGATTCCGGTTTTGTCCAGCGGGTGCCCCTCGCAGTTGCAGGCCGGTTGGGCGCCGAAGGCTACCGGCTCCAGGACTCCTGGGCCGGCCTGGACACGATCCCGGCCGGGCGCCGGCGGGAGGGTCATAACGTCATCGGCATCCTCCCAGGCAGCAACCCGGCCCTCCGCGACGAGTACATCCTCGTCGACGCTCACCTCGATCACCTCGGCGTTGGCCGGCCGGTCGCTGGCGACTCGATCTACAACGGAGCGGACGACGATGCGTCGGGCGTGACGGCCGTTCTCGCAATTGCGCGTGCACTGGCGGCCGGTCCGGGAGTGGGCCGCAGCGTGATCTTTGCCGCGACGACCGGGGAAGAGATGGGACTGCTGGGTACCCGCTGGTATATCGCCCATCCCGCGCGCCCGCTCGACCAGCTGGTGGGAAATCTCGAGATCGAGATGATTGGCCGGCCCGACTCCCTGGCTGGCGGCCCGGGCCGAGCCTGGCTGACCGGTTACGAGCGCTCCACCATGGGTGACTCGCTTGCCGCGGAAGGCGTCCCGATCGTGCCCGACCCGCGCCCGGACCAGCATTTCTTCGAGCGCAGTGACAACATCGCGTTCGCGCGCATGGGAATCCCGGCGCACACGCTGTCGAGCTTCAACCTGCACGACGACTACCACCGGCCGTCCGACGACGTGAGCAGGGTGGATTTCGCCCACATGACGGCGGTCATCGCCGCCGCGGTCGATGCAGTCCGGATCCTGGCCAACGGCCCACGGCCTGCGTGGCACCCGGGCGGCCGGCCGGAG
>DASSHL010000435.1:0-3555 GCA_035692845.1 Gemmatimonadales bacterium | reverse complement strand
CCCTCGACCCCGTCACTCCGGCTCTCTCACCCGCGTCCGTACATCGGCGATCGTCGGCTGCAGTTCGGCATCGGCCCGATGCCAGAGCGCAAGCAGGCGTGTGCGGGTGTTCTGCGCCTTGACTTGCTCGCCATGCGCCTCGTAGAGCTCAATGAGGCGCATGAGCGCCGGTCCCAGCTCATAGGCATCCACTTCGTAGCGAAATAACCAGGGCGTCGCGAGGTAACGCTCCCAGGTCTGGATCGCGCCCGCGACGTCGCCCTGCGCATCGAGCGCACGCGCGAGTTCCGGCAGGCCGCAGAGAGTGCACCAGAGTGCTGAGGTAGCACGGCGGAGCAGCGGCTCGGCGCTCGGCGCCTGGTGCTCGGCGAGGCGGATCGCGCCCTCGGTAAAGGCCAGCTCGGTATCGAGGCGCGGACCGCTGCGGCCGCCGCTTCGTGCCGCTGCCATGAACTCGCGCGCGCGCCGGGTCGCGCCCGCGGCCGCATAGAAGCGTGCGAGCTCGTTGTAGGGGCGGTCGGCGGGAAGCATGCGGTCGAGCGGCATGCGTGCAAGCGCAGAGTCGACGACCGCGATGGCACCAGCGGTGTCGTGCCGGAAATTGAGCCGGATGCGCCCCAGCATCTGCGCACCGTAGAGCCGGCGGCCCCATGACTCGCTCGCAGCCGCCAGGACCTGCTGGGTGCGCCAGTGGCGCTCTGCTTCCTCGAGGCGGCCCTGCGTCATCACGATGCCCGCCATCTGCTCGAAGGCGTCCACCAGCGTGAGCGTGTCGCCCTGGTTGGCGGCGATCGCCGCCTCCGCCCTCCGCTCCGCGCCCTCCCAATCCTGCTGCGCGGCAGCCTGCTGGACCTCGACGGTGAGCAGGAGGACGTTGTCGGGTGCTCGGCGGCCGATCTGGTCGAGCGTCTGCCGTGACTCGGCGAATTCTCCGGCCAGGAGCTGGGCGCTATGCAAGCCGAAGTAGAGCTGGATGATGGACGAGTCCACCTTGATAGAGCGGGCCCAGAGGCTCTCCGCAATCGCGAAATGGCGTGCGTTCCGGTGCGCGAGCGCCAGGTTGTTGATGGCGGGTGCGGAATACGGATAGCGCGCGATGAAGGTCTCATAGGCGTCGATGCTCCGCCCGTAGTCGCCGCGCGCATAGGCGTCGCTTGCAACAAGGCCCTGGCGGTCCTGGAAGGGGAGGCGATCAAGGTGCGCCATCGCGCGGAGCCGAGCATCCTCCGCACGCCCGGGTTCACCGAGCGCTTCATAGAGGTTGGCGAGCGAAAGGTGGGCGGTCGAGAAGTTACTGTCGAGAGCGATGGCAGCCTGCAGCTGCGGTATGGCACCCATCCGGTCGCCGGCATAGAAGTACCGTATACCCTCGGTGTACTTGCGGAGCGCCGGCAACGACGCCGTTACCTCCTGCGCCAGTGGCGGGAAGGAGCGCAGTTCCCGGAGCGACTCGCCGAGCCGGTACCGGAGCGATTCGCTTGCACGGTCGACCGCGGCAATGAGCCCGGTGGAGTCGGCCGCGGTCTCCCGCACAGCGGCAAGCACTTCTCCCGACTCCGCACCCACCAGTTCCACCGTGAGTTGCCATTGCCCGCCGAGCTCGGCGACCCTGCCCACCACGAAGGCCTTGACCCCTTCGCGGAGCGCGAGCTCACGCGCGAGTGAATCGTCCACGGCCACATCCGCCGAGCGTTCGATCCGTTCTAATGCGGCGCGCACCTGGCGAGGTGTCATCACCCGGACGGATGGCGACTGCGCAAAGTCGACGCGGAAGGCATTGGCGATTGCTGCGGCGAGCACCGTGTCTCGGCCGGCATCGGTGAAGTCGGCGACGAGCAGTCGGTCGCGCGGCTGGATGGCGCCAGCGTCGAGCAGCGAAGGCTCGCCGCGGTGCTCGGCCCTTGAGCGAAGCAGCAGCACGGCGCTGGCGGCGAGTATCAGGCCGGCGACAATAACCGGCATCCACCGCTTTCCGGATCGCGGCGCGACAGGCGAGGAAGACGGTGAAGGCGGCGAGACATCAGGCGGGGCTGCGTCCGAGGGCGCCGGTGGCTCGGGCGGAACTGCTGCGATCGGCGCGCGAGCAGCACGAAGTTTCGCGGCGAGTGCCGCAGTTTCGGGCGATGGATCGGCGTCGAACTCGCGCCGCAGCTGTGCCGCCAGCCCATCATAGGTCCGGAGTGCTCCGGCCCGGTCGCCGAGGCGGTCCTGCAAGCTTATCAGGCGGCGCCAGCCGCCTTCCTGATCGGGCTCGAATTCGCATCCCCGTCTTCCGAGCGCCACGGCCTCCTCGGCCCGACCCGCTTGCTCAGCCGTTTCGGACGCCGTCCAGGCCGACGATGCGGCATGGCGGCGGAGCCGGGCACGGGTGCGGTCCACCCATTCTTCCAGCTCGACCGACACGTCCGGGACGTGGAACCCGGTGAAGAAGTCGCCTTCATATAAGGAAAGGGCCTGGAGCTGGTTACGGGCCCCGATCAGGCGCTCGAACTCCACCGCGTCACAATGGAACTGGTTGCCGTGGACGGACAGCTCCTCTCCCGCCCCGACCAGTACGTCGTCGCCCACGACCCGCCGCAGGTAATGCAGCGCCTGCCGAAGGGCCCTCCGCGCTTCCTCGTTTCCCAGCTCGGGCCAGAACAGCGCCAGCAGCAGGTCCCGCCGCACCGGTCCCCGCTCCCCTTCGAGGGCCAGATAGGCGAGCAGGGCCAGCCGCTTGGGCTGGACCGCTGCGGAGCCTGTCGTATCGCCGGAGCGATCCCCGCGGAGGCGGACGCGACCGAGAGTCTGGAGCTGGATCATGGGGAGAAGGCCTAAGTGTGGGCGCTGCCTACGATACCGGCCAGTGTCGGGGAGCGCAACCGAGGGGCATTGACCGGCGTTACCGCGCGGTAACGGTGTGCGAAGCAGCACGGCGACGCCCGGCCCACAACTTCGGCGCGTCCGTTGGACCTGAACGCCGTCGCCGGGGGCCCCATGCCGCTTCACATCGCCGAGCGTCTACCGTGATGTCGCACCGCGGGTGTCGCGGCGTGCTGGTCATGGCGATGGCCCCGCTGACCGTCGCCTGTAACCTGGGTGCGGGCCGGGAGCCGCCGGCGGACGCCGTTGCCATTCAGGTAGTGGTTGACGATACCGGCTGTGCGCGCGACTCGGTGAAGCCCGCGACCGGCGCCCCGGCCGAAGGGCTCTGGGGCTATGAGGACCGGGCAACGTCGCACCGGGTGGCTGCGCGCGTCGGCCCGGTCGAGAGCGCGGCAGGTGCCGCGCGCGTGACCCGCACGATTGAAACGCTGGAGTCGAAGCCGGGCACTGACACGATCCGGCACGCGTCGGACACGGTGTCACTGCACCTCGAGTTCATTCCGCCGTTCGCCCGTCCTGCTGCCGTCTACTCCATTGGTCCACTGGTGCGGCTCGCGTCCTACGAGCCGTGCGGCAGCCAGCAGCAGCCACTCATTCGCTACCTGAGACAGGACGAGACAGGTGGTGTTGCCACCGACGTCCTGCTGCAGCGGGAGGCCCGGCCATGAAGCGCCCACTGCGCATCGCACT